>CANMFV010000085.1 GCA_947496835.1 Flavobacteriales bacterium
CGCTAGTTTTGGTTTGCGCAATCGGTTTTTAGTATCCAATAAAATCAATGATTACGGATTTTCTGTAGATAACATAAACAATCCTTTAATAGAATGGACAAATCAGGACAATATCGACATGACATCTAAAGGTGAATTGTTCATTTTTAATTCGAACATCGGATTTTCTGGTGGAGCCGAATGGAATTTTGCTGGAACAACAGTATTAAAAGCAGAACTTGGGTATTATTATGGATTCGTTCCTTTGTTTTTAGATCGAACCGATGATAAAAAAAACTTATTTATTCTGGATAGCAACCTCGAAAAAGTTTATTTTTCCAATAAATCAACACAGAATCAACTTGTGTTGAAAGTTTCAATCCTTTTCTAATTGAATCCAATCGCCTCCCATATAGTCGCTTGGTTAAAATCCTACCAAGAAAAAGCAAATGTTGATGGATTCATCATTGGTGTTTCTGGTGGTGTTGACTCAGCGTTAACTTCTACGCTATGTGCCTTAACAGGTTCAAAAGTGATTTCGTTGAATATGCCGATTCGTCAAACCAGAGCGGAATACGACCGCGCTCAAGAGCATATCCAAGATTTGAAAAATAGGTTTTCAAATGTTCAATCTTTTGAAATTCCTTTGACAGAAATTTTTTCGTCTTTTGAATCGGTCATGCCCTTCGAAATTTCTGATCAAGCGTTGGCAATGGCAAATTCTCGTTCGCGCTTACGCATGATGACCTTGTATGCGATTGGACAAGCAAATCGTTGTTTGGTAGCAGGAACTGGAAATCGCGTAGAAGATTTTGGTGTTGGATTTTTCACAAAATATGGTGACGGTGGTGTGGACGTGAGTCCAATTGCTGATTTGACGAAAACCGAAGTGTTTCAATTGGCAGAATCCGTGAACGTTGTCCATTCAATTTTAACTGCGGCGCCAACAGACGGACTTTGGGAAGATGGAAGAAGTGATGAAGACCAAATCGGAGCAAGTTATCCAGAATTAGAATGGGCCATGGATTTTAAAGGGGATCCCTCTTCATTATCCGTTAGAGAAAAAGAAGTCTTGCGTATTTACCAGGGATTCCATTCAGCAAATAAACATAAAATGGAACCGATACCTGTGTGTCTAATTCCAAGAGAGTTGAAAAATGCAATATAGAATGAGTTTTATGGCCTTTACTCGTACAAGAAAAGGATTTGTTCTTGGTGTCGTTTTATGGTCCTTTATTTCGCTGACTGTTCAAGCGCAAAAAATAATTGAAAAAGGATTTAAGGGGTTGACTGAAAAAAACTTTGGATTAGCCAATCAATATTTTCGTTCAGGATTTAAAAAAAATGGAAGCATCGCCTCTTTCGGTCTTTCTAAACTATTCATTACCCAGGATTTTCGAAATTTAGATAGTGCATACTATTATGTATTGAAATCAGATAGTTTATGGTCAAGTGTGCCCGATAAAACCAAAGAAAAGTGGCGAAACGATTTTTCATTTGAAAAAAAGTCGATTGAGCTCCAACAGCAGACAGTTAGTCAATTGGTTTTTGATCAAATACAAGTGAATCCAACGGTGTTTGCATGGAATCAGTTCATTGAAAAGCATCCTTTATTCCTCTCAAAAATACAGCGATTTATTTGCGTGATCAATTAGCGTTTGAATTGGCAAAAAAACAGAATACATCGATTGCTTTAAAGTCTTACTTGGATTCATTGCCTCAATCATCTTTTGCTCCAAAGGTTCAACACCTTTATTATGATTTGGAATATGCTGAAATGACAGCTGATGGCACATTAGCATCCTTCGTTCGCTTTTATGAGAATTGTCCATCAAACACACATCTGATGGAAGCAGCGAAAGAAATTTACCGTTTAGCAACCAAAAATCACACATTGGAAGAATATGTGTTGTTCGTGAGAACATATAAATCGAATCCATATGAAAATGAGGCATGGCGAAACGTCTATAAAATTTACTTAAAGGAATATTCCGAAGAAAAGTTCGCCGCATTCCAAAAGGAATTTCCTGATTATCCATTTATGCAAGAACTTTCTGTTGATCTTGATTTATTTCAAATGAAATTATATCCAATCATTTCAAATGGAAAGTATGGATATATGAATACCCAAGGCAAACTGATTATTCCAGCCATTTATAACGAAGCTGGTCCTTTTCAAGATGGATTAGCCGTTGTTTCAAAAGAAGAGTTATTCGGAATTATTGATAAAAAAAATCAGCTTGTTGTTGATTTTAAATACGATGAAGTATCTGAATTTGTGACTAACCGTGCTATTGTTAGACAGGGGGAGAAATATGGCGTAATAAATCAATCCGGTAAATGGATCTTTCCATTAGAATTTGATGACATAAGTTTAGGAGCTAATCATCTTTACACCGTTGTGAAAGAAGGAAAATCTAACATATATAATTTGAATTTTGAAGCGGCTTTGTTTGGAGCAGAAATCATTGAAACAAATTTCTCTAAATTAATGTCTATTAAACATCCAGAATTTGAACTTATTGGTGAGTTAGATCGCAAATCAAATAGGGCAGTGGTGAAAGTGACGGGTCAATTGAACTACATTGACTCACTTGGTAAAGTAATGCTTACAACACCCCTAGAATGGTTTTCGGATGCGCTGAATGTCGCTAAATTCAACAATGGATTCGCTGTCTTTCGCAAAAAAGATAAATTTGGATTAATCGATGTGAATGGAAAAGTGATTCAAAAACCGATTTATGAATCGAGTGGTCCGTTTACTGGATTTTGGCCTGTAAAAGACAAAGGGAATTGGGCCTTGCTTGATATGAAAGGAAAAGTTGTGTTGCCTTTTGAATATGATTTCATTCGATTAATGCCGGATTTAGGTTATCTAATTGAAAAAGAGGAGAAATTCGGATTGTTAAACAGTGTAGGGAAAATGATTTTACCCGTTTCATACGCGACCATTAAATCTTTTGAAGCTGATTATTTTATCGTTTCCAATGATGAAAAATTTGGTTTATTTTTGAGGGATGGAAAAGAAGTCCTTCCAATACAATACGAGCGAATTCAACGGTTTGACCTTGAATCTTTGGTATTGATGCAGGAAGGTTTAATGCTGTATTTCTTTCCAAATACACATGCGTTTATAAGCCTGACGGAATGAATAGATTGCTGAAAAATCCGGAACAGTTTTTTAAGATATTAATCGGTATCTTAACCATGTACGTGGGCGTATTTGTCTATTTGGAAATGACCACTGTTCGAAAGGAAACAGCGATAGAAGCGGATGAATTTTCTGTTTCAATAGAAGAAGTTCCGGAGGAAATTGAATTAACATTGGAACAAGCTCAAGCTTTTCAAACGGTAGGAGACGTTCGGAATATTGTGCGTGACGCTTCCGATAATCGACAACGCTCACAGCAGGATTGGTCTCAAGATGCAGCGAGTTCTTCGAGGTCTGGTAATCCTGAGCAAAGTGCAAAAGAGTTTGAACAAAGCCTTTATGATGAATTTGGTGGCGCGAGGGAGCGAGAGAAAATCAAAACTGAATCTGCTGAACGGTTGAAAAACAAAAACAACGGAAACACAGGTAAGGTTAATTCAACGACAAATCAAACAGGAAGTCCAAACCAGTATGCGGGTAGTGTCATGGTTGACTTCTCTTTGCCAGGAAGAACAGCGTTTGAAAACAAAAAGTGGAACGTTCGAAATCCAGGATATACATGTGGCTATAATTCTGCGGGTACAGTTGTCATTAACATCACTGTTAATAACGCTGGGCGAGTTGTCGCGAAAAGTGTGGACAATAATCGAAGTACTTCATCGACGCCATGTATGATTGAACAAGCACTAAAATATGCTGGGATGTCCAAGTTTAATTCTGGTTCAGGAAATGTTTCAGGGTACATCTCTTACCGATTCGTTTCTCAGTGATGATTTTTTAATCAAAATAATGATGAGTTATTTGGATTTTGTTATTTTTGTACAATAAAATCATCCCTATGTTCATTGCAGCTAACCTCAAATTATTACGAAAAAGATCCAGTAAATCACAGGAAGAACTTGCGCAAGCACTCGGTTTAAATCGATCGACCTATAGTGGGTATGAAAATGAAGTAGCACAACCTAGTTTGGAAATGTTATTGACGATATCTCAATTTCATAAAGTGACTTTGGATGATTTAATTGCCAAGGACTTTTCTAAATACCTTGACTCAGATTGGAATTCCATGGAAAATCATTGGAAGACAGGAGCGAAAGGAACAAATCTGCGCATTTTGACAACCGTAGTGAATTCCGACAATGAAGAAGAAGTGGAGTTGATTCCGGAAAAAGTTAGAGCAGGTTATGTTGCGGGATATGCAGATCCGGAGTTTATGCGCGATTTACCGACCTTGAAATTGCCTTTTTTATCAAAAAACAGAAAGTACCGCGCATTTCCAATATCCGGAGATTCCATGCCGCCAGTTTCACATGGTTCTTATGTTGTTGGTGAGTTTGTTCAAGATTGGTTGAGTTTACCTTCTAATTCACCTTGTGTTATTGTGACGAATAATGACGGAATTGTCTTCAAATATGTGTTCAATCAATTAAAAGAAGCGCAGCAATTGTTATTGGTTTCCTCGAATCCGAGCTACGAACCGTATACTGTATCTGTTGAGCATATTTTGGAGGTTTGGCGATTTGTTTCGTACATTTCTAAAGATATTCCTGATGTTCAACTCGATGCAGATGGGGTGGGTGCTTCGTTCAGAAATCTACAAAAGGATATTCAGCAAATTCTCATTCATTTGTCAGATCCGAATAGTAAGGCTTGATTCCTTCTTGAATCCCGCGGATATTATTATCTTTGCACTTCAAAATACGATAAGAACAGATGATTCAGGTTACTTTTCCAGATGGAACAATCAGGGAATATGAGAAGGGGACTTCTGCATTGCAAATCGCAATGTCTATTTCCGAAGGATTGGCGCGCAATGTATTAGCAGCACGTGTCAATGGACAAGTGAAGGATGCAGTCCTTCCAATCAATGAAGATTGTGAATTGCAATTATTGACATGGAATGATACCGATGGTAAATCTACCATGTGGCATTCATCTGCCCATTTAATGGCTGAAGCATTGGAATTTCATTTCCCTGGAGTTAAACTTGCGATAGGTCCACCCGTGAATAGTGGATTCTATTACGACGTAGACTTCATGGATCATACGATTTCTGAAAAGGATTTAGAGAAAATCGAGCAAAAAATGAAGGAACTAGCGAAAGCGAAGAATCCATTCATTCGACAAGAAATTTCTAAAGCTGACGCAGTTGCTTATTTCACAGAAAAACAAGATCCATATAAATTGGAATTGTTATCTGAATTGGAAGACGGAACGATTACCTTTTACACGCAAGGAAATTTCACTGACTTATGTCGTGGACCACACATTCCAGATACAGGATTCATTAAAGCAGTAAAATTAACAGCGATTGCTGGAGCTTACTGGAGAGGTGATGAGAAGAATAAACAATTGACACGCATTTATGGTGTTACTTTTCCGAAGCAAGCTGAATTAACGGAGCATTTAGA
>CANMFV010000086.1 GCA_947496835.1 Flavobacteriales bacterium
GGAAGTTTGGATTGACGAATGGCAATCACCGCGTTACTGACATCTCTAATGCTTGGTTGCTGAATTCCTTGTTTTTCTAATTCGATGGAGATGGCTCCATAGGAGGTGTTTACTTGTGCATTTTTCTTGAGTCGGAAAGAAACACTGCAAATCACGTACTGTCCTTTGAATTGGTGCTTGAATACACTTTCTCGGTATCCAAAAGCGCAAGCTTCCTTGTCAAATGTGTGAATTTCACCACTTGCAATGTGGTAAGCTGTTAGTGATTCGAAACAATCTTTGATTTCAACGCCATATGCGCCGATATTTTGCATTGGACTCGCGCCAACACTTCCTGGAATTAAGCTTAAGTTTTCTAGGCCACTGAGGTTTAGTTCGATGCATTTCATGACAAATTCATGCCATGTTTCTCCAGCGCCAGATTCAACGATTGCATCATCATCTGTTTCTGAAATCAATTGAATACCGCTTATTTCGTTTTTCAAAACAAGTCCATGGAAATCTTTTGTGAGCAGTAAATTGCTGCCTCCTCCCAAAATCAATAAGGGCTCATTCTTGCGCTCCGAAAGAACCATTTCAAGCTCTTTTATGGAAGAAAATGTGGCAAATCGATCAGCTTTGACGGAAATGCCAAAGGTGTTGTATGGTTTGAGGTCGAAATTTGTTTGAATCATTGGTTCCAAAGTTAAGAATTTTCGGGAATTAAGCGTTTGGAGTCCAATGAGAATTTTGGGTGAAATACAATCCTAAATCAGGTATTTATTTCGGCAGTTCGAAGTATCCTCGATCACCTGGTTTAATTTCATGAAACCATTGATAATAAAGTAAATGATGGCTTTTAATGAATCCTTTTTTGTTTTTTGGCCAGGAAGATGGAATGTAAATTCTACCACCTTTTGAAAAGGGGACGTTTTCAATTCCAGGTATGGCGACTTGAGGGGCAATTCCGTCTTGGTAGCAAATGGCATCAGATTCTTTATCGTCCGCTCTTGAACCATATTGCCAAATTTCTTCGAAGTAGTTCCAATCACGTCCTTGTGCACTGGCATTTTCAGGTGAAAGAATGAGGAGTTTTCCAAAGCTTATTTTGGACTTCAATGCATCAAACATTCCGAGTGAATAGGCATAACCCATGCTGTGGCTAACAATGTCAATTTTCACTTTTTCAAGAGGTATTCCTTTACTTGTTAAGTAGTTTATAAGGTTCTCTCCTGCAATTTGACCGTGTTTTACACGTAATTGGAATCCTTCCGGATTCGGTCGTTTATTCATTACCCATCTACTACGTTTCGAAATCCAACAAAAACGAGACAGGAAATAGGACTTTGCAAAATTCAATTCTGTCCGGTGTTGCGAACTTGACACCGGGTGATGTCCATCAAAGTACAACGGTTTCACTCCAGGGAAACGTTTTAAAATCGTATCGTCTATGTCATACCAGTATCCCGTTGGATCTTTTTCATGCAAACGATTGTCTGTGGTTTCGTGATTGGCTTTTGGACCGCGATTCCCATTGATAAAAATCAAAAACCGTTGCGTTGTATCCATTGGAATCATTTGTCCGAAAATTGTTAGTTGACAACATAAAAAAAGGACGAGGGTAAAGCGTTTATTTCCCATATTGATAAAAAATACCTCCTGCGAAAGGTGTCCATAGACACGAGCGTTTGTGGCAAGCTTTTAATCCGTGATTAATCCATGAATTACAAGTTAAAATCATGCTGTAGCGATTGTGAGCAGAATAAAACGCATCGTTTCCACTGACTACTTTTTTGTTTTTAGCAGGAAGGTAAACGGTGTTCCCATGTTTATTCCTTACCAATTGTTTTCTAATATAATGAACCAATTCGCGGTATTGTTTTTTCGAAAGATACATTTGAATCACAGGTCTGTCGCTCAGAATTTCGTAATGATACGTTGCATGAATAGCAGACGCGCCAAGTCCTATCATAGCCGATACTGCTGTCTTAACTGTTAAGTCAGCCCATTCCGGTGTATTCATGTAGAAATTTTTATCACCCCATCCAATAGCAATAAGTTTTGTGGTGGAATCATTGAATCCGGTGTTGCTTCTTGGGAATTCTTTGCTCCAATCGATGACGTTATTTTTGATGGGTAGTACAAAGTCAGTATGGACACCAGACTTCATTAAGTAGATTTTGATGCTCGATTTCGGATCATTTTGTCCTTCAACGGTAATTCTTGAAAGTATGAAGGAAAGGACAAAATAAATGAATAAGTAGGAAAAGAGAAGGATTGAAAACCATTTGGAAAAGGCACTTAAAACTTTCCCAAACTTTCTGAGAAACGTTTTTAATCGTTCATTCTTTTCTTTTTTCATAGATTTCAAAAATGTTTCAAACAAAGTTAATCTTTCTTCGCTTTCATGAGATGTAGTTAGTATTTTTGTTTTTCTCATTCTAATGTATTCCAAATGAAAAAATTCTTTCTTTTATTTTTTAGCTTGTTTCCACTTTTGGCGTTTAGTCAGTTTGATCCTTCTGAGCGCAGTACATCGCAGAAGTTTGACGAGGTAATGGACAATATTCTTCGTTTTTATGTTGATCCAACGAATGGAAAAGAATTAACAGAGGAAGCCATCATTGCCATGCTTGAGAAATTAGACCCGCATTCAACGTATATTCCAGCAGAGGAATTGAATGAGGCTCAATCGTCTATCAATGGAAGTTTCGTTGGAATTGGAATTCGTTTTCAAATCATGAAAGATACGCTACATGTAGTTGCGACAATTCCTGGTGGGCCTTCGGAGAAATTAGGAATCCTTCCAGGAGATCAAATCATTGCTGTAGACGCAGTGAACATTGCAGGAGTTGAATTGAAAAATCAAGAGGTTCGAGCAAAATTAATGGGTGAACTTGGGACAAAAGTAAAAATCACCATTCGCAGAAAAGGGAATAAAATCCTGGAATATACCGTAACAAGAGATAAAATCCCTGTTTATTCGGTTGACGCATCCTACATGATTGATCAAGAAACTGGGTACATCAAGTTGAATAGCTTTTCACGAACAACAATGGATGAAGTGCTAAATGCTTTGAATGAATTAAAGGCACAAGGCATGAAAAACTTAATTTTCGACTTGCAAGGAAATGGTGGTGGGCTATTGGATGCAGCGCATAAATTAGCGGATGAATTTCTATCTGGTGATAAATTGGTGGTTTATTCGGAAGGACGTGCACAACCGCGCAGCAATTTACGTGCAGGAAAAAAAGGATTGTTCGAATCAGGAAAGTTGATTTTATTGACGGATGAATACAGTGCAAGTGCAAGTGAAATTCTTTCTGGATCTATTCAAGATTGGGACCGTGGATTAATCGTGGGAAGGAGAACGTACGGTAAAGGTCTCGTTCAACGTCCTATGCCTCTTTCTGATGGATCAGAAATTCGTTTGACAATTGCTCGTTATTATACACCAACTGGAAGATTTATTCAGAAACCATACGAGGATACTGAAACGTACCGTAAAGACATCACACAGCGCTTTCTGAATGGGGAGTTCATTCATGCCGATTCAATTAAAATGCCTGATTCATTAAAATTTGAAACCATGAAAACACACCGCACTGTTTATGGTGGTGGTGGAATCATGCCAGATTTCTTTGTTTCATTAGATACAACGGAGAACTCGAAGTATTTTGGTGAATTAGTTCAGGGTGGACATTTGAACAATTATTCCTTTAATTATGTCAATACGCAACGTACTTCGTTAAAGGCACAATATCCAAGTTTTGATGCATTTAAGCGTTCATTCAACTGTGATCAAGCGTTCATGGATGCCTTTTTTGCATACGTTTTAAAAGAGGATCCTGAATTGAAATTTGATGAGGCGGGATACAAAACAAGTGAACACTTGATTAAGCTTCGCTTAAAATCAATCATCGCACAAGATCTTTGGGGTGCCAATGAAATGTTTCAGATTTACAACGATTCCAATGAGATTCTTCAACGTGCCATCGAAATTTTAAAAAATAAAGAATACGATAAAGTGAAATTGGATTGATATCAATCAATTTCTAACCTTTAAATTTGCTTAATCAAACATAAAAATAATGTCAGACGATAAAAAAATAATATTCTCCATGGTGGGAGTTTCCAAAACGACACCACTCGGCAAACAAATCATTAAAAACATTTACCTATCCTTTTACTATGGAGCTAAAATTGGCATCATTGGTTTGAATGGATCAGGTAAATCAACGGTAATGAAAATCATTGCTGGATTAGATCCGTCCTTTCAAGGGGATGTTGTTTTTTCGCCTGGTTATACCGTAGGTTATTTAGCACAAGAGCCTGATTTAGATTTAACGAAGACGGTAAAAGAAGTGGTGATGGAAGGCGCACAAGAAACAGTTGATGCGTTGAAGGAATACGAAGAAATCAATGCGTCATTTATGGATGAGGAAATCCTAAATGATCCGGATAAAATGGAAAAATTAATTGCTCGTCAAGGTCAAGTCTCTGACAAAATCGATGCCTTGGACGCATGGGAATTGGACACAAAACTTGAACGTGCAATGGATGCGTTGCGCTGTCCGCCAGATGATCAGTTGATTGAAACTTTATCCGGAGGAGAAAAACGCCGCGTTGCACTTTGTCGTTTATTGCTTCAGAATCCAGACATATTATTATTGGATGAGCCAACGAACCACTTGGATGCGGAATCAATTGACTGGCTAGAACAACATTTACAGCAATATAAAGGAACGGTAATCGCCGTAACCCATGACCGTTATTTCTTGGATAACGTTGCCGGTTGGATTCTAGAACTGGACCGTGGAGAAGGAATTCCATGGAAAGGAAATTACTCATCTTGGTTGGAGCAAAAAGGAAACCGTTTGAAGGAAGAAGAGAAAACTGAATCCAAACGTCAAAAAATGTTAGCGCGCGAATTAGAATGGGTGCGCATGAATCCAAAAGCACGACAAGCGAAGAGCAAAGCACGTTTGCAGAACTATGATAAAATGCTTTCGGAAGATGCACGTGAAAAAGATGCTGTTTTGGAGATTCCGATTCCAAATGGACCTCGACTTGGTAATAATGTGATCGATGCGATTCACGTAGGTAAGTCCTTTGGAGATAAAATGTTGTATGATGACTTGAACTTCAAGTTACCACCTGCAGGGATTGTAGGAATTATTGGTCCAAATGGAGCTGGAAAAACAACGATTTTCAAAATGATCATGGATGAACTAAACGTCGATCATGGAGAATTTACAGTCGGAGAAACGGTTAAAATTGGATACGTAGATCAAACCCACAAGGACATTCATCCAGATAAAACAGTATTTGATGTCGTTTCGAATGGCTTAGAGTACGTAGAAATTGGAAACCAGAAAATTAATTCACGCGCCTACCTCGGCAAGTTCAATTTCATTGGCGCAGATCAAAACAAGAAAGTAGGAATTCTCTCGGGTGGGGAACGAAACCGACTTCACCTTGCCATGACTCTAAAAACAGAAGCAAACGTACTTTTATTAGATGAGCCGACCAATGACATTGATGTAAATACACTA
>CANMFV010000087.1 GCA_947496835.1 Flavobacteriales bacterium
GAGAAAATTCCTTTCGAACAAAAAGCAACGGTTTGTTCACTTTCGGATGAATATGAATTAATTGAAGGTGAACTTTCTGGTTGGGAATGGGGTTCAACAATTCACATGTATAAAAAGAATGGAAAAATCTTCTTTGTATTTATAGAGGGCGGTGCTGAAGCATATACTTTTGAGAGAAGGTATTATTGTGATAAAGATGAAAATGTGATCAGATTTTTAGAGCGTGAATCTGATGACGGAAGCCAGCCTACTGGACCACAAACGACGAAAGCACTTCAACAATCAGCAACAAATATTCGCGATTACATTAAGGAAGATTTAAAAGAAATTGAAAAGATTTTGAAGGAAGAAATCTAATGTTAAATATGATATCCCAAGATAAATTTTCACACCATCATAAACGATAAAAAACGGATTCATTTATGTCAAATTCATTCAAGATGAAATAAACAGAGGGTTTGAATAGTGAAAATTGAAGAAATATAATTGTCCGTACATGCGGAACCCGAAAAGCATCAGAGTAGAGAAATCAAATAAATTAGAATCATGAAACTAAAATTTGCCTTTATATCAATTGTTACGCTGATGGCTTTTACATCGTGTAAAAAAATGAAAGGACCAAGATTAACGATCAACGGATCGAACGACACAATCATCACCTTGTATAGTACGTATACAGATCCAGGAGCTTCGGCAACGAACAAAGACGGATCGCCACTTGATGTCACCGTTGATAATCCAGTGAACACCTCTGAAGTTGGTTATTACTATGTTAGTTACACCGCGACAAATAAATATGCAAGCGTCGAATTAAAACGAAAAGTCACTGTTTTAGCTAATATTGGTCAAACCTACAAAGGCGGAATGTTCTTTGCCTATGTGCAACAAGGTGATGTCGGTTATGTGGATGGAGAGATACACGGTTTGGTTTGTTCTTCCTCCGACCAAAGTACTGGAGTGGCTTGGGGTTGTCAAGGTGGAAATGTTCAAACATCAGACTTAAATGGATCAGGTTCCAATAATACTACGCTCATTGAAAATTCATGTGGCGAGGCAAACATTGCCGCGAAAATCTGTTCGAATCTCACTTTGAATGGCTATTCAGATTGGCATTTGCCTTCAAAAAATGAATTGAAATACATGTATCAAAACCTTCATTTAAACGGATTAGGAAATTTCTCTACCACACCCGGGGATAATTTTTATTGGAGTTCCTCACAGTTCGATAATGGACAAGCATGGTACAGGTATTTTGCCACCAACAACGAAACCACCGGATTTAAAAACGGTACCTTGAGAGTGAGGGCAGTTAGAATGTTTTAGGTGTTGAATGGAAAAGAGTAAAGTCGGATAAAAACTCGGATAAACGAAAAAAAGCAGAGTTCCAAACTTCGCTTTCGCTATGTTTCTCACTCTGCTTTTATGTACCCCGGGCCGGAATCGAACCGGCACTCCCGAAAGAACAGGATTTTGAATCCAGCGCGTCTACCAGTTCCGCCACCGGGGCATTCAGGGTGCAAAGATAATAATAAATTCAGTTATCTTCCAAAAAATGCGCCCACATAGTTGGACGATGCTCAGTAAACGATGCTGCCTACCCCTTTGATCTCAAGTACATGTCGTAAATCATTCCATCGGACAATCCGATTTTAGGAACATCGATTTGCTGGATGCCTAATTTTGCCATGACGAATAAATAGATTTCCAATGCTGGAACAATAACGTCTGCGCGGTCGGGCTTTAATTGAAACTGATCGATGCGTTCTTCGACGGTAAGTTTTCCTAGTTTATTCATCAAGGAATTCATTTTTGTCATACTTAAGGAATCTTTGTCCTTTAAGCCAACCATTTTATGAATCTTATTGATGTTTCCACCGGTACCGAATAAACGGTGTGGAATGGATGAATCTACTTCTGTTTCTATCCAGGTACTGATGTCGGTCCAGATTTTCTTGGACACTTTTCCACGAAGCATGCGGATGGTTCCCAGTTCGAAGGAACGAGAAGCACGTTTTTGTCCGTTTTCGAAGACACTAATTTCGGTACTTCCACCGCCAACGTCGATCACCATAAAAGGCTGAGATTGATCGAAGTCAATCAGAAAGAACGTGCCAAAGATGAGCTCTGCTTCGGTTTGACCAGAAATAATCTCGATGTTAACACCGGTTTTCTCTTTGATTTTCTCTTGGACTTTAATTCCATTACGTGCTTCACGCATGGCAGACGTTGCGACAGCGCGCAGTTGCTCGACTTCGAAAATGTGTGCAATTAATTTAAAGGCCTGAATGCAATCAATAAATTGATCGATCTTCTTTTTGGATAGCCTACCTTGGTCGAATACTTCTTCACCGAGGCGCAATGGAATGCGTGAGTAGGAATGTTTCTTCACGTACGCATGGTCTCCGTCATAACAGACTTCCCCCACGAGTAAACGTGCTGCATTTGTTCCTATATCTATCGCTCCAAATTTCATCTGCTAATCTTGGCACAAAGATAATTGAAATGTTAGCGGTGAGTAAGCTTACTTAAAATGTTTAAACTTTTTTAATTAACAATTAAAATTCTTCTAAGTAAAGAGGTATGAAAAGATGTTAGTTTTTAACAAAACGGTAGGACTCACTACCTGCTTTTGTTTTCAATTTCACGAGGAACATTCCTGGACTTAGTTCGGATAGTGAAATATGTGCGGAAGTTTCATTTGGCATTTGTGAATAAAGGATTGAACCATTTAATTGTTGGATTTCAATCTCTTCAATTGGACTTGATGCAACGATGTGTAATTCCTCTTGAACTGGACGTGGATACAATTTAACAGATACATCTTGTTCTTGGATACTTGCCGAAGCAGGATTTGCGCGTGTGGCTTCCGCTTGATAACATTCGCTTTGTATACGGTACATGTCAAAGTAATTCCCGTTAGAGGAAATAACTGGTTGAGAAACAACAGATCCATCAAGAAGTGATAATCCCACCAATTTAATTCCTGTACTATCCATGGTTTGAAAATAATACACCAAGTTTGCAGGGTCAATTGCTCCACCAGAGTTCATGATGTAATTATCAAAATCAAGTAGCGTGGGAAGTTGTGTGACTACGCCAGTCGATACGTTGATTTTCCCAAGAGCTTTCACTCCGTTATCCATGATAAGTCCATACATGGTTGTGTCTGCGCAACTATAAGCGAAATTATCAAACGTAATTCCATTTCCCATGAGTGTAATCATAGGGTCACTGTAAATTTGGCCATTGTAAAGATCGAGTCCGACAAATTTCCCTTCTGATTCAAAATAGTAGACCATTAAATAAGGATCAATGGCACTGCCTGTCATCGTATAACTTTGCGCTATCGATGTGGGAGAAACGATGGAAACAGCACCAGTGGTTAAATCACAGGTCGCAAGGCGCATATCTCCCGTGATTATCCCTGTAAGTGGATCGTAAACGACTTGGCTATACAATCCGTACATACTGGTATCAGCGGTATTGAATCGAAAATTATTGAAGTCTCCAATCGTATTCGGCAGTGTTACTGTAACATCATTCAACACAGTGCCATTTTGTAAATCCACTGAGAGCCATGAATCCTCATCTTGGTAAGTGTAGCTCATGTTATATGGATTCAAGGCTGCTCCGGTTGCATTAATCGCGATACTTAGGGTATTTGCTGGACCAATTGTCGTAATGACTCCAGTTAAAGGATCCATACTAGCGAGCTGAACACTAGTGGGATTCAGTATTCTGTATAAACCGTACATGGTATTGTCAATTTGCGCGTTGAGTTCAGTGCCAAGGAACGAAAGAACAATTAAGAATATTTTTTTCATATGCAACGATTAAAGTAGAACGAATTTACGCTAAAACACTTATTCCCAACACTTGTTCGCAAGGTGCTTAATTGATTCGTTCGTTTAAATCGATAATATAAGCTTAAGTCAAACTATTTTTTTATTAAAAAAATTACACAAAACAAGAAATAACCCTTAGTTCTTAACCTGTTTTTCATTTAAAGTTAACCTGATTTTAATCCAGAAAAAACATAGTCGCCGTAAACTTGCATCATGAAAAAATGTGCTTTTATTGTGTGCTTTATTTTTGTTCAATTGAGTCTTTTTGGCCAGTCAGGGCTTGAAGGAATTATTGTAGAAAAATACTATGTGTCCACGAAAAAAGATAACTCAAAGAAACACTTGAGTGGAGAACTTCCTGTTGGAAGCACGACATACCGCATTTACGTTGACATGGCGCCAGGTTGTCACTTTATGGCTGCCTACGGAGCACCTGGACATCCGTTGGAAATAAAATCCACTGAATCTATATATAATCATTTAGATAATGGAGCAGAACATCCGCTAAGAATTCCAGAACGATCTTATAAGAAAAACATTACCGCCCTGGATTCTTGGATTACGATTGGTCCAGCTGGAGAAGCCTTCATGGGTGTTTTAAAAGAATCAGACACACTAAAAGATTTCGGAACAATACTTCCTTTTGAAAAAGGATTTTTGCTGTCCGACAAAAAGGAAATGGGCTTTGCTTTACAAAAACGCAATGGATTCTTGCGAACAGAGAACCTGCCGAAAATAACCATGTACCATATAGACTCGAATGTGCGTGTTTTAGGATCAGAAACAATAGGAAATTCGTTTCGAATCGAAAATGGCGCATGGGCTTGCATGGGTAAAGGAGTTGCTGGAGTAGATTCTTTAAACTCAAATACCCTTCTTATTGCTCAAATCACAACGAAAGGTCAAATCAGTTATGAATTAAACCTGATGCTTCGAAATGCAGACGGAAGTATTGTTAATTACGTTGCGAAAGATCCAATTGAAAAAGAGGTCTTGCACAAATCTTTAATATCGAATAAATAAAAACCACTTTATCTAAATCCTATGAAAAAAATTGTACTTTCTATTAGTTTTCTTGCTCTATCCGGATTCTTAACTAAAACAACTGCTCAAGTAGGTTTAGAAGGAGTTGTGGTAGAAAAATTTTATATTTCTAATGCGGCAGATTCAATTGATGCGTTAAATAACGGGGCTGTTTATCCATTGTATGTTGGTTCAACAACTTACCGTGTTTACGCCAATTTACTACCTGGATATAAGTTGGTGAATTTATTCGGAAATGTGCAACATCCATTGAATATAGAAACATCGACTGCTTTTTACAACGACCCAAATTTTGGTTTCAAGGTATACCAAGGAACGAGTGTGAACAACACAAAGAAAAACACCACATTAATTGATTCATACATGTCAATGGGTGGTGTTGCAAATGGTCTAATGGGCGTTTTGAAATCAGAAGATACAGATGGATCTATCGGAAACTTACAAGGGATTCTTGCAAATACAAATCCATTAATGGGATTGCCAATTACAGGAGCAAATTCAGCAGATGGTTTAATGCCGGGCACACCAAATACGCCAAGTGTTTTAGGAATCTCTAATGAACTAGATATTTTTGATCAAACAGTAGGTGCAACATTTACAACAACGAATGGAGCCATTTCAACCCTAGGTGGGGTGGAAGGA
>CANMFV010000088.1 GCA_947496835.1 Flavobacteriales bacterium
AGTTCTTAATTCGACTAAGGACTTAACTTTCTCTACACTGTGTTGAATGAATTTCTGTCCACCAAAACCAGGATTTACAGACATAATTAAAACCAAATCCAAGTCAGTAGCAATTTCTTCCAAAACACTCACGGGAGTATGCGGATTTAACGCAACACCGGCCTTCATTCCTAATTCTTTAATGCGGGAAACCGTTCGATGTAAATGTCTACATGCTTCGTAATGCACGGTAAGGATATCTGTTCCTGATTTCTTAAATTGATCTAAAAAGTCATCTGGATTTTCAATCATGATGTGAACATCTAACGTTTTATTAGTGTGCTTGCGAATGGCTTCGAGCACAGGAAAACCAAAAGAGATATTCGGCACAAAAACGCCATCCATGACATCAATATGCAACCAATCTGCTTGAGATTGATCCAACATCTCTGTGTCGCGTTGAATGTTACCAAAATCACAGGATAATACAGATGGAGAAACGATCATAACTTTTTTGCACAAATTTAGGGATTATTTAGCTAGTTTGTTTCACGTAATTTTTGGTTAAAAAGGATTAAAAAATAGCTTGTCGCTGATATAAAATCCATGAATACGTAACAAAATCAATTTGATTACTTTCAAGACTAAACGGAATATCATTAACTTCGGTAGCTAGTTGAAAGATAAAACCAAAAATCTTTAAGTCCAATATATGTTATTAATCATTCTTGTTGCAACAGTTATCATTTCTCTTTGGGCAGACAAAAACCTGGAATTAAAAGAACGCATGTTGTTTATTCCATACCGCATTAAACACCAAAACGAATACTATCGCTTTATTTCGCATGCATTCATTCATGCTGACTTTCCGCATTTAGCATTTAATATGATGACCCTATATTTCATGGGTGAATACCTGTATCTCGAATGGATGAATATTTACGGGAATTCAGGCATCATTTATTTCTGTGTTTTGTATTTTACAGGAATGATTGCAGCTACTTTTTTACCCATGTTGAAACATCAAGATCAATCTAGTTACCGTAGTTTGGGAGCTTCGGGAGCTGTTTCAGCTGTATTATTTGCGGTGATTATTTGGAATCCAACCTTGTCTCTGTCTTTAATGTTCATTCCGATTCCAATTCCGGCATATATTTTTGGGCCACTGTATTTACTTTTTGAATATTATTCCTTAAAAAAAGGCAATACAGGTATCGCGCATGATGCACATATTGGCGGGGCAATTTTCGGGATTTTATTTGTACTTATGTTGGATCCTTCAAAAGGAATGCAATTTGTAAATTTGTTTATTTAATTGGTAAAAAAAGGAATAATGGCTTTACTTTACATAAATAATAACGGCACCATTTTATCGAACGATGCCCCGACAATTCATCCTGGAAATCGCGGACATTTATATGGTGACGGTGTTTTTGAAAGCATTCGATTGATTCATGGCAAACCATTGAACATGGAGAATCATATCAAACGAATGTTAGATGGGGCCAAAGTGATCAAAATGCGCACTCCGTCGTATTATACTACTGAATTTTTTGAGTCAAAAGTATTTGAACTTTGTACAAGATCTTCCATTCTTGAAGGTGGACGCTGTCGTTTATCATTGGATCGTGTATCTGGAGGAGCATACTTGCCAGAATCCAATGAATGTACGTTCTACATTGAGGTTTATCCCTATGATGTGAATCATTTTGAACTCAATGCGAAAGGACTTGAAGTAGACATCTATCAAGACATAAAGCTGGAGAAAAACTTTTTATCGAATTACAAAACAAAATCCGGCTTGACCTACGTGATGGCGGCAATTTCAGCGCAGGAAAAAGGGTTGGATGATTTATTTTTGGTAAATGAACGAGGAAATATTTTAGAGACTTCATCTTGTAATATCTTTATTGTGAGCAATGGTGTATTATATACTCCTGGGTTAGAAGAAGGATGCTTGGCTGGAACCATGCGTATGCAAATCATAAACATTGCTTTGGCAAATGGAATCAAGGTATATGAGTGCGCCATTCTCCCTCAAAATGTCCTTGCAGCAGATGAGATTTTAGTAACGAATGCCATCCGTGGAATTAATTGGATAGGCGGTTATCGCACCAAACGTTTTCAAAACAATATGGCACGAAAGTTAGTCGTATTGCTCAATGATTATTGGGAAAAACAAATGGGACTTTAATCCAAAAACTTCAAGCGACTCATATCTATTGTGTCAAATTTAAATTCTTGAAAGCACGTCTGATTCACGCAATCAATGTGATCATAAGTGATGTAGACACTGCCATACTTCGACTGCGAAATAACAGTATCCCTCCGGCAATAATAGTCAGTTTCCATGAGTTGTGCCAAGCTTCTGAATTGAAAAAGTAAAACACCAAATAAAAAGAAGATGCGTATCAATGAATTTTAGATAAATGTAATGAAAATCGAGTAAGAATAGTTTTCAACAATGACCAAAAAATGACAGACAAATCCCTAACTTTAAAGTTCCTTTTTTACACAGCACATGTACCTAATTTTTGATACCGAAACCACTGGATTACCAAGAAATTATAACGCGCCGATTTCGGATACGTCAAATTGGCCGCGTGTCGTTCAGTTGGCTTGGCAATTACATGAGGCAGATGGGACCTTGGTTGAACAAAAGGACTTTTTAATTCGTCCGGATGGATTCAATATCCCTTTTCAATCCGAGCAAATTCATGGTATTTCTACGGAATTAGCCCGTTTAGGTGGAGAAGATTTAGGCGATGTGTTATTCTTATTTAAAAAAGCACTCGAAAAAGCCGATTTCATCGTCGGACACAACGTTCGATTCGATATCAATGTCATGGGCTGTGAGTATTTTCGTGTGAGCGAAGAAACGCCACTCACCCTTCCCATTTTGGATACTTGTACAGAACGGACTGCGGAAATGTGTCAATTACCCGGTGGACGTGGAGGGAAATTTAAGTTACCGACCTTAACAGAATTACACGATTTTCTTTTCCAAGTTGGATTCAACGAAGCTCACAATGCCACAGCAGATGTCGAATCAACGACACGCTGTTTTTTAGAGTTGATTCGCAAGGAACATTATACCTTGGAGGAACTTCTTCAAGAGCCAGGATATTTTGAATCATATAGAACGGCGAATCCAACAGAGATTCAAACCATCGGATTACAGCATGTCAATTTAAAGGCGGAAAGCGCAAAATTACGCGAAGCACAAAAGGAAAAAGAAGTCATTCAAGCGCCAGTTTCACCAATTTCAACGGAGAAATTATCAGGAGTTAAATTTGCTCATTTACATAACCATACACAATATTCGATTCTACAGTCGACAGCGGAAGTTGGACAATTGATCCAAAAAGCGGCACAACATAAGCAGCGAGCGGTAGCTTTGACGGATACGGGAAATATGATGGCGGCTTTCCACTTTGAAAAAGCGGCAAGTAATTACAATTTAAAAGCACGAGAAGAACGAAAATTAGCCGAGGAGAACGGAGAGCCATTCGATAAAGAAGAAATCATCCCCATCATTGGTTGTGAATTCAACGTTTGCCGAAACTTGAGTGACAAAAGCATTAAGGATAACGGATATCAAGTCGTGTTGCTTGCGAAAAATAAAAATGGTTATCAGAATATCATAAAATTGGCTTCTATTGCCTACACGAAGGGAATGTATTATGTTCCGAGAGTAGACAAAGAAGTCATCGAACAATACAAAGAGGACATCATTGTCCTTTCTGGAAATTTATACGGTGAAATCCCCAATTTGATTTTAAATGTAGGGGAGAAACAAGCTGAGGAAGCACTACTTTGGTGGAAACAGCAATTTGGAGCGGACTTTTACATCGAGTTAAGTCGTCACCAATTAGAGACGGAGGATCGTGTTAACCCAATTTTGGTGCAATTGGCACACAAACACGAAGTGAAGATTGTTGCGACGAACAATACGTATTACCTGAATCAAGGGGATTCTCAAGCGCATGATGTTTTATTGTGTGTGAAAGACAATGAATTGGTAGAAACGCCGAAAGGAAAAGGACGCGGCTTCCGATATGGTTTGGAAAATGACCAGTATTATTTTAAGTCCACAGAAGAAATGGTGGCCCTTTTCGCCGATTTACCAGAAGCGATTTTAAACGTGGAGGAAATCATTGAGAAATGTGAGTCATATCCTTTAGCAAGAGAAGTACTTTTACCTGCCTTCGATATTCCTACAGAGTTTGTTTCACCGGAAGATGCATTGGATGGCGGTAAGCGCGGTGAAAATGCGTTTTTACGTCACTTGACCTATGAGGGAGCAAAAAAACGATACAAGGAAATTACTCCGGAAATTCAAGAGCGAATTGATTTTGAATTAGCAACGATTGAAAAAACGGGATATCCAGGATACTTCTTGATTGTGCAAGACTTTTGTCACGCTGCACGAGCAATGAACGTGTCTGTAGGTCCGGGACGTGGTTCTGCGGCGGGATCTGCTGTTGCATATTGTATTCAGATCACCAATGTGGATCCAATCAAGTATGATCTGCTTTTTGAGCGTTTTTTGAATCCGGATCGCGTCTCAATGCCCGATATTGATATTGACTTTGACGATGAAGGTCGTGGTCGTGTGATCGATTATGTGATTAACAAATACGGAGCGAATCAAGTAGCGCAAATCATTACCTACGGAACGATGGCAGCCAAATCTGCAATTCGAGATACGGCAAGGGTGATGAATTTACCACTTCCAGAAGCGGATCGACTCGCAAAATTAATCCCCGATATTTCACTTAAAAAATTATTCTCTTTCTCTGAAACAGAATTAATTGATAAACTCAAAAACCAAGAAGCGATTGCCAATGCGAAAGAATTGCGCAGAATAGCAGCTGGTTCAGATTTACAAGGTCGCGTACTTCAGAAAGCCACGGAGATTGAAGGATCCGTTCGGAATACCGGAATTCATGCCTGTGGTGTAATTATCACACCTGATGATTTAACGAACTTCGTTCCGGTGGCAACTGCCAAGGATTCGGACATGGTCTGTACACAATACGATAACTCAGTGGCTGAGTCTGCTGGATTATTAAAAATGGACTTTTTAGGATTGAAAACCTTGACTTTAATCAAGGATGCCGTTCGTTTAGTGAAGGAGAATAAAGGCATTGAATTGGATCCAGATGAATTTCCGATTGACGATGAATTGACCTATTCCTTATTTCAACGAGGAGAAACAGTGGGGATTTTCCAATATGAGTCCCCCGGAATGCAAAAACATTTAAAGGAATTAAAACCGACCGCTTTTGCGGATTTAATTGCGATGAATGCCTTGTATCGTCCAGGTCCGATGGAGTATATTCCTTCTTACTGTAAACGTAAACATGGAGAAGAGGAAATCATCTACGATTTAGATGATTGTGAAGAGTACTTAAAAGAAACATACGGAATTACGGTTTATCAAGAGCAAGTAATGCTTCTGTCGCAAAAGTTAGCAGATTTCACCAAAGGTGAGGCTGATACACTACGAAAAGCGATGGGTA
>CANMFV010000089.1 GCA_947496835.1 Flavobacteriales bacterium
GTTCGGATGAAAGGCTGTTGCCTCTGTTCCTCCAGAGTACGTGTGCACATCCGTAATTTGATAATAATGTGCCGCAACGCTCGCCCAAATTTGTCCAAAATGACTCCTTCTCGAATTATGTGTGCAAACATACATGAGCTGAATCGATTGTTTGGAGTCCTTTTTTCCTTGAATATACGTTGAGATTTTCTCAAGATAGATTTTCCGGTCTGCAGAAATTGATTGGAAGTCTTGAGTGAGCTGATCGCAATGGGCTTGAATCTTTGGAAACATAAGCTAGGAGAAGTGAATTAGCAACAAGATGAACCTGAGGATGGTGAGCAACTAGTAGCTTTATTTTCTTTCACCAATTCAACCAAGGGTAGTGGACGTTTTTCAGCAGGAATCCCGCAAGAGTCTTCTGCTAGGCAGTTTGTTTGAGTGGATGTTAATTGAAAGAAACCTCCATTGAAGTTTAGTCCATATCGGCCAATTGTGTCGCTTTGGTATTCAACTTCAATTTCGAGTTCCGAATCAATGCCCAATGTTCGTTCTGAAAGCTCAATGATGTCGAGTAGTTTTGATGGTGCCAAACGGTGATCAAAATCACGCGCTTCCCAAAGCTGGAAATTCACCGCTTTACTTTCTCTGACAGTACCTCCACAGTCAATAAACTTTCTTGTCACGATGCCAACTTCGGTTACATGGAAGTGTTCTGGAACAAATAGTTTGGATGGTAGTTGAAATACGATTGTTTCTAACTCAGTTAATAGGTTTTTGATTTCTGAAAGTTTCATTTTTTTGTTTTTAGGTTAACAACATTTGTTGTTCTTCAAGATTAATGTGTTATTTATATCATTTAGTTTGTGTGTCAGTTCAGTGAAGTTTTCTTGATCAATACAATAACAAATCGACTTCCCTTCGATGCTTCCTTTAATCAACCCAGCTTCTTTTAATTCTCGGAGGTGTTGTGATACAGTAGCTTGAGAAAGTGTGAGTTCATTCACAATGTCTCCGCAAATACATCCTTCTGTGTTTAATAAAAATTCAATGATGGCAATTCTCGCGGGATGAGCCAAAGCTTTTAATTGATTTGCTAAGTGATTTTGATTCGTCGAAAAGATATCAGATTTTGTAATTCCCATGTTTGATATTAATATATTGCAATATTACGATAATAAAATTAAACCATAATAATATACCCCCTCCTTTTTTGCTAATTCCCCTAGTGTTTTGGCAAGCTCATTTCTCCAAATATCTAACTCCAAAATGCAATATAATGCAATTTTCGGTAGGCTATTCTAAGCCCTATTTTTGAAAATCAACGAACAATAATTTGTTTGGAACGTGCAACAATCTACTACTTAACGTAAAGTCCAATTTAATTTAACGATGCACATGTTATTTTTTGTTTATTTTATTTACTGTTTTGTCGTTTGTGTTAAATCGTTTCCGTTGCCGCCAAACATTTCTTCTTTTTAATTGTTTATCAGTAACTTATAATTCTTCAAAAACCCAAAAAAAGAATGAGAATTGGAATACCAGCGGAAATTTTTCAGGAAGAAAAACGTGTTGCGGCAACCCCGAAAACAGTTGAGAGATTAATTAAACAAGGTTTTGAGGTTTTCATTGAGAAGAGTGCAGGCACAAAGTCTGGTTTTCGTGATGAAGAATATATTGATTCGGGTGCTCACATTGTAGAATCTTCCCACGAGATTTTTAATCAGTCAGATATAATATTAAAGGTAAAAGAACCTACACTGGAGGAAGTCGCCTCTATCCAACCAGGCACTGTACTTATTTGTTACTTGCGTCCTGCGCAAAATAGTGAATTATTAGAACGTTTGAAAAACCAAAACATCAGCGCTTTTGCAGTTGATATTATACCGCGAATTACACGAGCTCAAAAAATGGACGTTCTATCCTCCATGGCGAATATTTCAGGTTACCGCGCGGTAATTGAGTCTGCATTTCATTTTGGTCGATTTCTGAACGGACAAATTACTGCGGCAGGGAAAGTAGAGCCTGCTAAGGTTTTAGTCATTGGTGCAGGTGTAGCTGGATTAGCAGCAATAGGTGCAGCCAATTCTTTGGGTGCCGTTGTAAGAGCTTTTGATACAAGGAAAGAAGTTGCTGAGCAAATTAACTCGATGGGCGCTCAATTTCTAACCATTGATTTGAATGAAGACGGAGCAACGGCAACAGGATACTCCAAAGAAATGAGTGAAGATTTTATCAAGGCAGAGATGCAACTTTTTTTGGATCAAGCCAAGGAAGTCGACATTGTTATTACGACAGCCCAGATCCCAGGGAAAACTGCTCCTTTACTTTGGATGGATTACCACGTTGCTGCCATGAAACCGGGATCGGTCATTGTTGATTTGGCAGCAGAAACTGGAGGAAATTGTCAGCTTACCCGCAATAGAGAGGTTTTTACAACTGACAACGGAGTAACGATTCTTGGAAAAATCAATCAACTTCCAAAACAAGCTTCACAACTTTATGGAAATAACTTATGCCATTTGTTAGATGATTTGGGGAAAGCTGAGAAGTTTCAGATTGACATGAGTGACCCGATAGTTTCGCAAGCAATGGTGACACATCAAGGGAAGATAAATTATCCTCCGATTCCACTTCCAGTAGCTCAAGTTACTGGAAATAAAAATAAGTCTACTGAACAAAGTAAGCAAGAAATTCAAGGAAATAAAGAGGAGCTCAAAGCGGTTAAAAAATTGAAGTCAACACTTGTTTCTCTCGTCGTAGTTGCTGTTCTTTTAAGCATCATCGGACAAACAGCTCCAAAAGAATTTATTCAACATTTCACGGTGTTCGTTTTGGCTGTATTTGTGGGATGGCAGGTGATTAATAATGTATCCCATTCTCTTCACACTCCATTGATGGCCGTTACGAATGCGATTAGTGGAATCATTGTGATTGGGGGATTGCTACAAACAAAAAACGACATAGGTAATTTGTTAACGATTCTTTCTTTTACCGCTGTTCTCGTGGCTACTGTAAATATTGTTGGTGGGTTTGTAGTCTCTCATCGAATGTTAAAAATGTTTAAAAAATAATATGAACATAGCCAAAGAATTACAAACAGTCGCTTACTTGTTCGCAAGTATTCTTTTTATTCTCAGTTTAAGTGGACTTTCCTCGCAATCTACAGCAAAAAGAGGTGTTCTTTATGGTATAGCCGGTATGGTCATAGCTATTTTAGCCACGATTTTTGGTGAAGGCGTCGAAGGACATATGTATATTTTTGTTGCTATTTCAATTGCATCGGTCATAGGTTACATTGCTGCACGAAAGGTTGAAATGACTTCCATGCCACAATTAGTGGCAATACTCCATAGTTTTGTAGGATTAGCAGCAGTTCTTGTTGGTGTAGGTTCCTTTTTAGATACCACCGAATTCACCTCTAATGCTGCTCACGTCATTCACTTGGTTGAAGTCTATGTTGGGGTATTTATTGGTGCAGTTACGTTCACTGGCTCCATCATTGCATGGGGAAAATTAGAGGGTAGAATTTCTTCCAAACCTTGGAGTTTTAAAGGTCTTCAATACCTTAATCTCGCTGTGTTTTTGTTGATTGCATTGATTGGAATTTTCTTTTGTTCACCGCTTGCTTCGAATGGAGTTCTTTTATTAGGAATCATGTTTGCCTTATCTTGTTTTCTTGGGATATCCTTGGTCATGGCAATTGGTGGTGGAGATATGCCTGTGGTTGTCTCCATGTTAAATTCCTATTCGGGATGGGCAGCTTCTGCAGCAGGGTTTATGTTAGGCAACGATTTGTTAATAGTAACGGGTGCTCTCGTAGGAAGTTCCGGTGCGATACTTTCCATCCATATGTGTGAAGCGATGAATCGCTCTTTTTTCTCTGTTATTTTCGCGAGTGGTTCAACTAGCCAAAAATCGGGAGTTAGAACAGCAATTGAAGGTGAAGTTACTTCCATCGGACATGAAAATGTTGCGTCCAACCTAATGGAATCAAACTCAATAGTCATTGTGCCAGGATATGGTATGGCAGTGGCAAAAGCACAGTATCCAATTTACGAGTTAGCTCAATTTTTGCGGAGTAAAGGAAAAAAGGTGCGCTTTGCAATTCACCCCGTTGCCGGACGCTTACCGGGCCACATGAATGTTTTGCTTGCCGAAGCAAATGTGCCTTATGATATTGTCTGCGATATGGAAGAAATAAACCAAGACATAGCAGAAACGGATTTAGTACTCGTTGTCGGCGCAAATGATGTCGTGAATCCGAGTGCGCAAGATGATCCAACAAGTTCTATTTACGGTATGCCAGTGATCGAAGCTTGGCGTGCTCGACAAGTTGTCATTATGAAAAGATCTATGAGTGTTGGATATTCCGGTGAAGACAATCCACTATTCTATAAACCAAACGCCGATATGTTATACGGTGATGCGAAAGAAAGTGTGGAGAAATTAAATCATTTCTTGAAGGATAAATTAGTGTAGTTTAGGAGCACTTAAAAGCCGAACATATTCCAGTCTTCATAACATGAAAAAAATCATCCTCAGTCTTATTTTCGGTGTAATCCTGTCAAATCAAATGGTTGGTCAATCAAACAGTTTACGGCATTACAATCAAAACCGCTGTAGCATAGATAAAAAACTAATGCTCGGACTCGGGTCATGGGCTACTACTAATTTGGTTGTAAGTGGTATCGGTTGGAATCAGGCTAAATCGACGGAGTCCACGTATTTTCATCAAATGAATGTGATGTGGAACCTGGTAAATATCGGTCTTGCTATACCTGGATATGTCAAAGCCAATAAAGCAAGTTCGGATTTATCGTTTGATGAATCCCGTCATGAACAGAAAAAGACAGAAAAGATCTTCTTTATCAACACGTGCCTGGATGTTGCCTATATTTCGAGTGGATGGCTATTGCTAAATAGATCGAAAGAGATGGAGCCGGTACAAGAGAGATTCAGCGGTTACGGAAAAAGCCTTTTGCTTCAGGGTGGATTTTTATTTCTGTTTGATTTGACCGCTTATTTCACGCATAAGTCACATGGAAAACAACTCGTAAATTCCTCCTTGGGTTCAATTGGAATGAGTCCAACAGGAATAGGCCTAAGTTGGAATGTTCCACCTGTGACGATGAACAAGCATCTTCGTTTTTTGTAGTTTGAAGAAAAAGAAGAGGTTTGACTTTCATCGAACCCCTTCGATTAAGAACTAAAATCCACTCAACAAACTATCGTACGCATCATTGAAGGAAAGTCCATCGGTTGTTCGTTTCTTGGAAAGTTGTTTGAATTCAACCAAGGCCCATAATATGAATTCCATTAAAAAAGGAGCGTCAATTGAAGCGACTTTCGGTTGGTATTTGTGTAAGAGAATATCTAATGGTTTAATGGACAAAAGCGCTGTTTCATACGTTTCTTCATTTGCATCGTCGGATAATTCAAAGGCATCCGCTTCAAAGAACCATTTCAGCACTTCGTCGTATGGTGTTTCTTGGTCTTGTTTTTTAA
>CANMFV010000090.1 GCA_947496835.1 Flavobacteriales bacterium
AAAATAGATAATCAATATGAATTATTGAATCAGCAATTGAATTACACTATTTCTACGAACAAGCGTCAAATCAACGTTAAATCGGAATCTTTAGACCTGAGTAAAGAACAACTTCGTCTGGCTGAAAATGTATATGCAAATGCAAATTTAAAGTTCAAAGAAGGATTGATTAGCTCGAATGACCTCATTATGGCTGAAACAGGACTTGAACAAGCGCAGTCCAGTGTTGTTTCGGCTTACATTCAATTGCGCCAGGCAGAACTAGAATATTTAAAATCAATCGGTAATATCAAATAACAAAAAAAAATGAAACGAATTATCTCCATCGCAATCGTTGCAATTGTGGTCATTGCTTTACTTATTGTCAAACTATTTAGTAACAAAAAAGCAGCTGAAGAAAAAATCTTTATTTACGATTCCAAACAAGCCATTCTTGTCGAGGCTGAACATCCCATCACGCACACATTTGATCGTTCCATGAGTTTTCTGGGGACATTCGAAGCAAATCATCAAAATAACATTGCTTCCGATGGTTCTGGAAAATTAATCGAGTTATTGGTTAAAGAAGGTGATTTAGTTGGTCAAGGTCAGGCTTTAGCTCGTTTAGATAACGAATTGACACAATTGCAAATCGAAAATGCGAAATTGAACATCGAACAATTGAAAAATGATAACATTCGTTTTTCGAACTTACGCAAAGACCAAGCTGTTTCCGCCATGGAGGCAGAGAAGATGGAGTTAGCATTGAAGTCTGCCGAAGTACAATTGAAACAATTACAAAAGCAATTGAAAAGTTCAACGATTGTTGCGCCATTTAGCGGTGTCGTAACAAAAAGACTTGTCGATTTAGGTTCCATGGTCATGCCGGGTACGCCAATTGTCGAGTTGACTGATATTTCGACGTTGAAATTAACCATTTCCGTTCCAGAGCGAGATGTGATGAAGTTCAAGAAAGGACAAAAAGTCATTGCAAATGCAGATATTTATGGACGAGAAGTGTTTAATGGAAGTGTGAGTCTGATTGCCGTTCAAGCGGATGGATCACACAATTTCAAAATTCAAACGACCATTCAAAATACAGCGGCCAATAAAATTATGGCTGGGATGTATGGTTCCGTAGCTTTGGAAAACTCAACGAGTGTTACAACGCTTGCAGTTTCAAGAAAAGCATTGGTTGGGTCATCCAAAAATCCGCAGGTATATGTTGTGAGAAATGGAAAGTCAATATTAACTTCTTTCTCTGCTGGAACATCGGATGGAGAGTACATAGAAGTTGTTTCTGGATTGTCTAAAAATGACGTCGTTGTTGTAAAAGGACAAGTGAATTTAGAGAATAATTCAAATGTTAAATTGTCTAAGTAAGCAGATATGACACTCACAGAACTATCGATTAAACGTCCTTCGTTTATCATTGTAATTTTTACAATTTTAATCGGCGGTGGACTCATCAGCTATAATCAACTATCTTATGAGCTACTTCCTGATTTCTCTCCTCCCTTATTAACGGTAACAACAACTTATCCTGGAGCATCTCCGGCAACAGTAGAGACGCAAGTTTCGAAGCCATTAGAAGATGCCTTGAGTGGGATTGAAAACATCAATGAGGTGACATCGTTCTCTTTAGATAATGCATCGCTCTTGTTGTTGGAATTTAAAGCATCTGCGAATATTGATAAATCCTTAGAAGATGCCCAACGCAAAATCAATAACATTCTAAGTAACCTGCCGGAAGGTTCCCAAACACCTGTCATTGCTAAAATCGAACCAAATGCTTCACCTGTGTTACAGGTCAGTGCAGTCGCTTCGAATATGTCAGATCGTGATTTGATGGAATTAATGGATGACCAAATTCTACCACAAATCAAACAAACAAAAGGTGTAGCTGAAGTTCAGGTAATCGGAGGGGAACGCCGTGCTTTTCGCATTAATGTGGACAAAGACAAGTTGAAACGTTATGGATTGTCGTTAACGACAATTAATCAAGTGATTGCTTCAGCCAATGTTGAGTTTCCTACGGGTAAAGTCAAGGGAGATGGAGAACAAATGACTGTTCGATTAGCGGGTAAATACCAAAGTATGTCCGATATTGAGAACTTGATTCTTTATGCAAAAGGTACCTCAAGTGTTAAACTGAAAGATGTTGCAGAGGTCATCGATGCTAGCGACGATAAAATTGCCGTTTCACGTTTGAATGGGGTTAATGGTATTGGACTTCGCTTGAAAAAACAAAGCGATGCCAATGCAGTTGAGATGTCCAAAGCAACGAAGGAGCGATTCGGTATTCTCGAAGAGAAATACAAGAAAGAAGGATTGAAATTCACGATTGCAACTGATACATCGCGTCCAACAGTTGAATCAGTAGATGCGGTTATTCATGACCTTGAATTAGCGATTATTCTTGTTGCTGCAGTAATGTTATTGTTCTTGCACAGTATGAGAAATGCGGTCATCGTTTTGGTTTCCATTCCAGCATCGTTGATTTCCACATTTATCGCCATGTATTTATTAGGGTATACCTTGAACTTGATGACCTTGCTTGCAATGTCACTTGTAATCGGAATCCTTGTAGATGACTCGATTGTTGTATTAGAGAACATTTACCGCCACTTGCAAATGGGCAAGAAACGACGTCAAGCTGCATTGGATGGACGAAATGAAATTGGATTCACGGCGCTTGCGATTACTTTAGTAGATGTCGTTGTATTCTCACCTGTAGTATTTATTGAAGGTACGATTTCTGACATTTTACATCAATTCTCAATTGTCGTTGTTGTATCTACGTTGATGTCCTTGTTTGTCTGCTTTACTTTGACACCTTGGTTGGCTTCTCGTTTTGCGAAGGAAGTGGAACTCAATCCTAAAAAACCGTTGCAAGCATTTTTACTTTGGTTCGAACGTCGTGTAACGATATTCACTGATCAATACGTGAAGTTAGTGGGATGGTCCTTGCGCCATAAGTTAATCATGGCAGGTGTCATTCTAGGATTGTTTGTTGCCAGTTTTTCCACCATGGGATTAGGGATTGTTGGTCAAGAGTTTGTTGCACAAGGAGATCAAGGGAAGTTTATGATTAAACTGAAGTACGATAAGAGTACAACGTTTGAAGAGAACAATGCGATAACCTTGAAGATTGAACAATTCTTGTTGGCACAAAAAGACGTTGTTGAAACAGTGTTTGCGAATGTTGGTGGACCAAGTTCAGGGATGGGAGCTACGTCTTTTGGCTCGGAGAATCGATCTGAAATTACGATAAAAATGAAACCAGGGATGCAAAAAAAGTATCCGACATTAAAGTACATGGATGAAATCAGTAAGAGAATAAAATCTCAGTATGCAGGTATCGAAGTAAAGGCCTTGAATATTGGCATGGTGGAATCCGAAGAAGCGCCTATTGAAATGTTTCTTTCTTCAGATGATAATGACTTATTGATTAAAGAAGCAAGAAGATTGAAATCACATTTGCTTACAATAAAAGGAGCAAAGGATCCAGCTATTTCAACGGATGATATCACACCAGAAATTCGCATTGAGTTGAACCGTGAAAAAATGGGTCAACTTGGATTGCCGATTGCAGTGATTGGCATGCAGCTTCAAAATGCACTTGCAGGAAACGACGATAGTCAATTTGATGTCAAAGGACATGAATACGATATCCGTGTAATGGTTGATGCCTTCGATCGGAAAAACGTAGATGACGTGAAAAACATGTCATTCAATACTTCTGATGGAAAACAAGTTCAACTGGGAGAATTCGCTGAAGTTTCCGTGGAAAATGGAAATGGTACATTGGAACGTAAAAACCGCATTCCAAACACAACTTTACGTTGTTGGGTCTTAGGAACGGCTGCAGGAAATGTCTCAAAAGATTTAGAGAAGTATTTAGAGAAAAATCCATTAGATGAAAATGTTCGTTTGACATGGGGAGGCGAAATTAAACGTCAAAAAGAATCGATTGGTGCATTAGGAACAGCGATGGGGATTGGTTTGATTCTCGTTTACTTAATCATGGTTGCTCTGTATGATAATTACGTTTATCCATTTGTTGTATTGTTCTCCATTTTAGTTTCCCTGATCGGTGCGATTTTAGCCTTGGCCTTGAGTTCTTCAAACATGGGGATCTTTACAATGTTAGGAATGCTCATGCTATTGGGGCTCGTCGCCAAGAATGCCATTTTGATTGTCGATTTTACCAATCACCTGAAGGAGACAGGAATGTCCACTTATTCTGCCTTGTTAAAATCGGTTAAAGAGCGTATGCGTCCAATTTTAATGACAACCATCGCCATGGTCGTGGGAATGATTCCAATTGCAACCGCAACAGGTTCAGGTGCAGAATGGAAAAATGGTCTTGCATGGATTCTAATCGGTGGATTAACAAGTTCCATGTTCTTGACGATTATCGTTGTGCCAATGATGTATTATACCGTTGATCGTATTCAAGATAAAATTCGGGCTAGAACAAAAAACCTAATTGTCGAAATAGAAGATTAACATGTAACGCTCGAAAGTTCGTTTCAGCTCGACTGATACGAACTTTCATATTATAATTAGCACATTAGCACTCCGCCACGGAGGAAGAAAATTAGCACATTGAAACATTAATTAGTCAATAACCAACTTTTTCACCTGTTGCTGCCCATTATTGTCGAGTTGAATAAAGTAAGTCCCGTTAGGGAATAAACTTACATCAAATAGGATAGAAGACTTGTCAATTATAGATGTTACGAGTAATCTCCCACTTAAATCCAAAAGTTTCATAGTTGCTCCGATCATTTTATCCTCCACTTGAATGGTCAATATTTCCTTGACCGGATTCGGATAAACCATCCATTGTCCAGTTTCAAATTCCTCAATGGAAACAGAAAGTTGAAAATCGCTTGTTTCGTAGCTACAGCCAAACGGATCAGTGATTTGAACGCTATACGTTCCATTTGTTTGTGGACTCAGCGTATCGTTTTGTTGGTTTGGAATCAACACGCCATCTATGAACCATTCGATAACCGATGATGCCGGATAATTGGATAATATCAAGTTATTCGTTGAATTGAACGCAATAGTAGGATTCAATAATGGATCGCAATAAACAGCTGTCATTGTATCGGAAAAGCTGACACAGCTGGTTGGATTAATCGCTACGACACTGTAAATACCACTTAGGTAAATGACATGACTTGCATTCGTAGCACCAGCAATTGGACTTCCGTTAAAATACCATTGATAAGCGTAGCCAAAATTTGGAGTAGTAAGCGTATGATTAGCCTGGTCGTATGCAATAATTGGTATTTGTGGATACCCATGCACATGAACCGTGTCTTGAGATATAATTGTTGGACTTGGGTAAATGACTTGGTGATTAATCGTGTAGTTGAAATTCGATGTTCCAGCGCCACAGCCATTGCAGCCATTTAAATTCAAGGTATGACTCCCCATGAAATCATCTGCACCAAAATAGGTTTCTCCAAAACTTACATCGGCTTCCCAAATTT
>CANMFV010000091.1 GCA_947496835.1 Flavobacteriales bacterium
GCCTTCTCTGCATGTTCAATGATGAGTTTTTCCCCGAATGCATTGATGTAATGACTTGTCCGTCCACTCACAACAAAACGAAAGGGATGGATTTGACTAAATCGGACCGTGTCACCAATGATGTAACGCCATAATCCGGATGAAGTCGTTATGACTAAAGCATATTCCTTGTTTACTTCAACATTTTCCAAGCTTACGATTGTTTTTGAATTTAATCCATCGAATTCGGTCATGGGAATAAATTCATAGAAAACCTGTGAATTGGTTAATAGCAAAAGTTCTTTTGATGTTGTTTGATCTTGAAGTCCAAAATATCCTTCGGATGAATTGTAGGATTCTACGTAATTCATGGATGGTATTTGAAGGATTTCTTGAAAGGCTTCTTGGTAAGGTTTGAAGGACATGCCACCATGGATGTAGAGTTCTAAATTCGGCCAAACTTCAATGATGGATTTCTTTCCAGATTTCTCAAGAACTTTTTTCAATAAAAGCAAGGTCCAACTTGGAATTCCAGCAATGATGCAAATGTTTTCATCAAGAACGGATTCCGCCATGCGCTCTAATTTTTCCTCCCAGTTCTCGAGTAGAGCAATGTCTTTTTTTGGCGTTCGGCGTAATTCGGTCCAAGTTGGTAAATGATTGATGATGATTGCAGATAGGTCTCCAATGAAAACACCATCTTCGGATTGCTCAATTTTTCCACTTCCACCAATAATCAAATGTTTCGCATTGTACAACTTGCGCTTGGAATGATTGGCGTAATACTGTGATAGTAAGTCTTTGCCATTCGCATAATGATTTTGTAAAAGCGAATCTTGGGTAATGGGTAAAATTTTAATCCGGTCTGCCGTTGTTCCCGAAGACTTGGCAAACCAACTCGTTTTTCCAGGCCACAATTGGGATTCAGAGCCATCAATGGACGCTTCGATGTAGGATTTTAACGTTCCGTAATCGCTCAATGGAATATTGCTTTGAAATGATTCAATGCCATCAACATCGGTTAATCCAACTTTTCGGCCGTAAATTGTTTCCTTTCCTTTTTCTATTAGAAAGTGAATTGTTTTGAGTTGATTCGAAATGGGATTTTGGCGGTAATCATTGATGCGCGCCATACGTCTTCCAATCAACCAAGAAAATACGGAGTTGAAAGGCATAATTCAACGAAGTTGATGAATGGAAAACGAAGTTGATTCTATCCCCAGATAAGGACAGAAATCAAGATGGATAAAATAATAATCGTATAAATTGTTCCTACTGCAGCAGTCGACCCTTCAAAGAAATTATCTGACATAATGTTTGTTTTAGACTTCAAAAGTAGGAATTGTTTTGCTTATATCGTTCAGTTCGCACAAAAAAAAAGCCCTAAAGAAGGGCTTTTGAAGTGATTTAATACCAACTTAATCTCTGCTTCCAAATAGACGCAGAAGGGTAAGGAATAAATTAATGAATGTAATGTATAATGTGAGTCCGCCGAACAAAGCCATTTTACTTCGTTGGTCCTCGTTCATCTCTGCATTGTGAGCCATTTCTTTTAGCATTTGCATTTTGTATGCTACTAATCCAGTAAAGACAAAAACGCCAATGTAAGTAATCATTTTATCCATGCCAGAACTATGCATGAACATGTTAATGATACTCGCGATGATGATTCCTCCAAGCGCCATGTACAATAAACTACCAAACTTCGTTAGATCTGTTTTTGTGGTATAACCCAATACTGCCATAATTCCGAATGCTCCCGAAGCAGCAAAGAACGTCAATGCGATTGATCCCAATGAGTAAATTGTGAAAATAAAGGATAAACTCAATCCCATTAAAACCGAATAAATGATGAAAAGCAACAAAATTGTCTTCATGGACATGCGTTCAAGTCCCATGCTCATGGCGAAAACAACCACAATTGGGGAGAACATCACAACGTAAAATAGTGGAGAAATACCTGTTTCAGTTAAGAACAAAGTGGCAATGTATGCAGGATTCGTACCAACGGTATATGCAATTATCCCCGAAATACTTAATGCAGCAAACATGTACGTGTATACGCTGCGGATGAAATCTCTGGCAATGTCTGAGGAGACAGACTGATCATTATTTAAGTAATCACTCATATTAATGTAATTTAGCTTGTACTAAATTAATAAATTCTTTTCTCGTCGCGTCATTTGATAAAAATAATCCTGTAAATGCGCTTGTTGTCGTTACGGAGTTTTGTTTTTGTACACCGCGCATTTGCATGCACATGTGACAACATTCAATAACTACTGCAACACCTTTAGGTTCGAGGGTACGTTGAATGCAATCGCGAATTTCTAAGGTTAATCTTTCTTGTACTTGTAAGCGACGCGCATATGCATCTACCACGCGAGGAAGTTTACTTAAACCAACAATTTTTCCGTCTGGGATGTAAGCAATGTGTGCTTTTCCAAAGAATGGAAGCATGTGGTGCTCACACATGGAATACACTTCGATGTGTTTTACGATAACCATTTCGGAATAGTCCTCATGGAAAATGGCTTGCCGAATTAGTTCATCTGGATTGATATCGTAACCGTGCGTCAAAAACTTCATCGCTTTTGCTACTCTTTCCGGTGTCTTTAATAATCCTTCTCTTTCCGGATTTTCACCGATTTGTTCGATAATTGAGCGATAATGTTCTTCCATTCCTTCTTGATTCAATGTATTTTGTTTAAACTAACAACGAAGGAAAGCTAAAAAGGTTCTTTGCCACCGTAATATTCCACAAAGTTATTTTCGGTTTCGATGAGTTTTATTTTAGCCATTTCACCACCATGTTCTTGAACGAGAGGATCTAGAATATCCCAAATGGCAATCGCTAAGTTTTCTGTTGAGGCCATAATTCCTTCTAGAAATGGAACGTCTAAATTTAAATTCTTGTGATCCAAAGCTTCAATGATGTGTTCGCGCACGAGTACACTGAGTACTTTTAGGTTCATCACGAAGCCAGTTTCAGGATGAGGAACACCTTTCACGGTAATGTACAATTGGAAATTGTGTCCGTGCCAGTTATGATTGGAACATTTCCCAAAAACTTCTTGATTTTTCTCATTACTCCATTCAGGTCTCCAAAGTTTATGCGCCGCATTAAACGTTTCTCTTCGGGTGATGTAAACTGTTTTCATAGCTTATTCAATGATTGTAGATATTAGTTCACATTTCATGATTCCATCTCGGTCCATTTCCAAAAGTTTGATGGATTGAAATGTGTTCACCAAATCCTGCTGATAGGTATATTTTACTTTTACATAATTTTCGGTGAATCCGTACATGATTCCCTCATCTTCTTCTTGCTCAAAAAGCACTGTTCGCAAGGAATCAATGTTCTCGTGGTAAAACTGTCTTTTTTTACGGTCTGAGAGTAAGTGTAATTGTTTACTTCGCTCGCGTCTAACGTCCATTGGAACGGCCTCTCCTAATTTTGGAGCACCAGTATTGGCTCTTTCAGAGTAAGTGAAAACGTGTAAATAAGAAATGTCAAGATCCTTCAAGAAATCGATTGTTTCCATGAAGTCCTCATCCGTTTCTCCAGGAAATCCAACAATGACATCAACACCAATGCACGCATCTGAACGAAGTGATTTGATTTGATTCACACGTTCTGCATACAATGCACGCTCGTATTTTCGGCGCATCAACTTGAGTATGCGGTCACTGCCTGATTGCAATGGAATGTGGAAATGCGGAACAAATCGTTGCGATTTCGACAAACAAAAATCAATGATGTCGTTTGATAAAAGGTTGGGCTCGATGGAAGAAATACGAAAACGGTCAATGCCATCTACTTCATCAAGTCCTTGAATCAGTTGGTAAAAGTCTTCATTTCCACCTTGTCCAAAATCTCCAATATTTACTCCTGTAAGTACTACTTCTCGAATTTTCGTTTCGGCAATTTTCTTCGCTTCAAGAACGGTTTCATCGATCGTTGCATTTCTACTTTTTCCCCGTGCAAGTGGAATTGTACAGAAGGTGCAGAAATAATCACAGCCATCTTGTACTTTTAAAAAGGAACGCGTACGATCTCCAAAGGAGTATGAAGGAACAAACTCTTTCGTTTCTTTAATATTGTCAAAGGAAACAATTGTTTCCGTCGAAAGTTGATCTATTTTAGCTAAATGATCGAGGATGCTGAATTTTTCATTCGCACCCAGAACCATATTTACACCTGTGATTTGTGCAATTTCAGTCGGTTTTAACTGTGCATAACAGCCCACAATGACCACAAATGATTCTGGATTTATTTTCTTTGCGCGTTTTACGAGTTGCTTACATTTTTTATCAGCATTTTCTGTTACAGAACAGGTGTTGATCACGTAAACATCGGGATGTTCTTCGAATCCAACCTTCGCAAATCCAGCGTCCTCAAACAATCTGGATATCGTTGAGGTCTCGGAGAAATTTAATTTACATCCAAGCGTATAAAAAGCGACTTTTTTGAATTGATTCATTGAGGGTGTAAAGTTAAGGACTTATTTTGTGAAAGGAAACCTTCTAATCGTGCTTTCCTTGTCCAAAATGTGATTTCAATGCGATGATGCGTTTGTTTAATTGCTAATTTTGCTCAAAACAAGAGAATGAAATTCGATATAGCAGTTATTGGTGGTGGAATTGTAGGAGCAGCAACTTTTTACAAGTTGCAAGTCAAATACCCAAATTTAAAAATTGCACTTTTTGAAAAAGAAGCTCTTCTAGCGGATCATCAGACGGGACATAATTCAGGTGTCATTCACTCTGGACTTTATTACAAGCCTGGATCTTTGAAAGCGCGCAATTGCATTCAAGGAAGACATGAATTGGTTGCTTTTGCAAAAGAACACGGAATCAAACACGACGTATGTGGAAAAGTCGTTGTTGCGACGGATGCGAGTGAACTTCCAAATATGGAACGCGTGTTTAAAACAGGACTTGAAAATAAAATTGAAGGCATTCAAATGATTACCGCAGATGAAGTGCGAGACATCGAGCCACATGTTAGATCAATAGGTGGCATTCATGTTCCTTGTACCGGAATCATTGATTTTAGAGGAGCGACGATTAAAATGGTTGAGATTGCTTTATCTCTTCAGGAAAGTAGTAAGCTTTTTCTAGAAACGGAAGTTTTATCCATTGATAAAGGTGAGGAAAACTCTACGATTCATACGTCAAAAGGATCCTTCCAAGCGGAATACTTGGTTTTTTGCGTGGGATTACAAGCCGATCGTTTAGCGCGAAAAGATGGCGTTAAGTTAAAGGAGCAAGTCGTTGGATTCAGAGGGGATTATTATGAATTAACTCCAGAGGCAAAACACAAAGTCAAAAACCTCATTTACCCAGTTCCAAATCCTGATTTCCCATTCTTGGGTGTACATTTTACACGCATGACTGATGGAGAAGTGGAATGTGGTCCAAATGCCGTTTTTACATTTAAACGCGAAGGATATGGTAAAACAGATTTTTCATTGAAAGA
>CANMFV010000092.1 GCA_947496835.1 Flavobacteriales bacterium
GTTGTACCTTATGTAATCAAACCTGAACATGTTACTCCGGGTATGCCAACATGGTATACAAGTACATACTACGATGGTAATTCATATGCAAGTATTCTTGTTAAAACACGCGAGGCACGTCCAATCTTTATTAAAGGAAATAAAGACTTTGGATTTACCAAAGGTGGTGTGAACCCTCAAATCGTTGCATCCGTTTTAGGATTGTACGACAGTGAGCGTTTGACACAACCAACTGCGGGAGGAACAAATGCTGCTTGGTCTTCCATTGATAAAGCAATTTCTTCTGCTGTGAAATCAGCGAAGACAGTAACATTATTGACAAATACAGTGATCAGTCCTTCTATGAAGCGCGCGATTGCTGAAATGTCCGTTTCGTTGAATGGTGAAACAGGAAGTAAATTCCAACACATCCAATACGATGCCGTTTCTTACGCTGGAATGCGTGAGGCTAACATGTCGAATTTCGGAGCTAGAATGATTCCTAGTTACGATTTCTCTAAAGCAAAAACAATTGTATCTGTAGACGCAGACTTTTTAAATTCATGGTTGTTATCAACTGAATATACTGGTCAATATGCGTTAACACGCAATCCGGATGCTGAATGGATGTCGAAACACATTCAATTTGAAACAGTATTGTCAGTGACAGGATCAAACGCGGATTACCGTGGAATGATCAAGCCATCTGAACAAGCGGCTGTTTTAGCTTACCTTATTAAAGGTTTAGGTGGGAACGCTGGTGTTGCTTCTGATTTGAATCCATCTGCGAAAGCAGCAGCTGATCAAGCGATCAAAGCACTTAAAAAATCGAAAAAAGAATCTTTAGTTGTTTCAGGTTCAAATAACATTGGTGTTCAACAGTTGACTAACAAGTTGAATGACATGCTACAGGCATACGGAACAACAATCGATTTATCAAACCCAATCAACCTTTTCCAATCTGAAGATGCGAAAGTTTCTAAATTGGTAAAAGATGTGGTTGCTGGAAAAGGTCCAGATGTTCTTTTGATGATGGATGTAAATCCAGTATATACATTGCCAAATGGTGATGCTTTCGCAAAAGGATTGAAAAAAATTAAAACGTCTGTTGCAATTTCAGCTTATGCAGATGAAACCGCAGCACTTTGCTCATATGTTTGTCCTGGTTTCCACGCATTGGAATCTTGGTCGGACTTTGAAGCGAAAGCAAGCGAATACGCATTGTCCCAACCAACCATTCGTCCATTAGGCGAAGGAACAGCTTCTGCATTGGAGTCTATGTTGGTTTGGAACGGAAAAGCGACACGTGGAGGAAAAGATTCTTCTGTTGCTTATGATTACATTAAGGCAACGTTTACAGCGAAATTCCCAACTGCGGATTTTGCGATGGCTATTCACAACAGTGCGATGCCACAAGCAATCGTTCCAAGTACTTTGGTTTACGCGGATGCGAAAATCGGAAGTTTACCAAAATCAGCTGAGTGGGAAGTTTCTTTCTACCAAAAAGCAGGTATCGGAACAGGAGCAAATGCAAACAATCCTTGGTTGCAAGAGTTACCAGATCCAATTACGAAAGTAACTTGGGATAACTACATTACCATGAATCCAGTTGATATGAAAGCCAAAGGTTTCGTAACAACGTACGATCAAGAGCATGGATTGAATTTAACTACGGTTAAAGTAAATGGTAAAAGCGTAACACTTCCAGTTTATCCTTTGCCAGGACAAGCCTTAAAAACGATTGGTATCGCTTTGGGTTATGGTCGTGGAGCAAACGGAGAGAAAATTGGTAAAGCAGCTTTCCAAACAAAAGAATACGGCGGATATGAATTAAACGCTGCTGGAAATCGCATGCCGATTGGAGCAAATGTTTATGCAATGGTCGCTAGTGGAGTAACATTTGAGTACGCTGCTGCAGCAACAATTGGTTCTGCAGAAGGTTTGTACCCAATTGCAGCGACACAAATTCACCATACGGTGATGGGACGTTACTCCATTGTTCGTGAAACAACATTGGACATCTACCAAAACAAAGACAGAAGTGCATTCAACCCACCTCATACCTTACAGAAATTAGACGAACACGGAAATCACGTGGAAGCTCCAATGTCTGAGTTTGACTTATGGGATGCGCATCCAGTTGAGAAAATTGGTCACCGTTGGGGAATCAGCATTGATCTTTCTTCTTGTATCGGATGTGGTACATGTTTGATCGCTTGTCAATCAGAAAACAATGTTCCAGTAGTTGGAAAAGATGAAGTTAGAAGAGGTCGCGAAATGCACTGGTTGCGTGTCGATCGTTACTTTGCTTCAGACGAAGAGGCTACAGTAGGAACAAGAAAAGATAAAGAAACGTTCTCCTTTGATAAAGCAGAATATGCTGCTGAAAATCCAAAGGTGCTTCATATGCCATTGATGTGTCACCACTGTAACCACGCACCGTGTGAAACGGTTTGTCCGGTGGCAGCGACAACTCACAGTAACGAAGGATTAAACCAAATGGCGTATAACCGTTGTATTGGTACAAGGTATTGTGCAAACAACTGTCCTTATAAAGTGCGTCGTTTCAACTGGTTTAACTACCCATCTTACAAGAAGATGACAGAGGTAAATCCAGCTCAAGATGATTTAGGACGAATGGTGTTAAATCCAGACGTTACGGTTCGTACAAGAGGTGTGATGGAGAAATGTTCATTATGTGTTCAGCGCATTCAAGCTACAAAATTATCTGCTAAGAAAGAAGCAAGAGAAATTGTTGACGGTGAATTCGCTACAGCATGTTCTGATTCTTGTCCAACAAATGCAATCATCGTTGGAGATTGGAACGACTTGAAATCATTGATTCGTACGAAGTCTGAAGACGATAGAGCGTATCAAGCGTTAGAAGAAGTTGGTGTGAAACCAAATGTTTGGTACCAAGTGAAAGTGCGCAACGAAGAAAATGACTTGTTAAGTAAATTACAAGTTGAAAAACACGAAGGAAACAAACATCATTAATTACTTAAATAACTGAAATGCAAAAGGAAGCAGCAATCAGAGAACCCCTCATATTAGGTCACAAGACCTACCATGACATTACCGAGGATGTTTGTCGTCCAATCGAGGACAAGGCACCTAAAATGTGGTACACATTGTTTGGTATTGCTCTAATTATTGGATTGTACGGTGTGGGATGTATCCTATACTTACTTGGAACAGGAATTGGAGTTTGGGGATTGAACAAAACCATTGGATGGGCTTGGGATATTACCAATTTCGTATGGTGGGTTGGTATTGGTCACGCGGGAACATTGATTTCAGCGGTATTATTACTTTTCCGTCAGAAATGGAGGATGGCGATTAACCGTTCAGCTGAAGCGATGACCATTTTCGCCGTATTTATGGCTGGATTGTTTCCATTAATTCACATGGGTCGTTTATGGGTTGGATACTGGGTTTTACCTTTGCCAAATCAATTCGGTTCTTTGTGGGTGAATTTCAACTCTCCACTACTTTGGGACGTATTCGCGATCTCTACGTATTTATCGGTATCATTGGTATTCTGGTACATCGGTTTGATTCCAGATTTCGCTACGATTCGCGATAGAGCGAAAAAACCACTATCCAAAAAAATGTATTCAATCTTAGCTTTCGGATGGTCAGGTAGAGCTAAAAATTGGAACCGTTTTGAATTGGTTTCACTGGTTCTTGCTGGATTGGCAACACCTTTGGTATTCTCGGTTCACTCGATTGTATCCTTTGACTTTGCTACCTCCGTAATCCCTGGATGGCACACAACAATCTTCCCTCCGTACTTCGTTGCAGGAGCGGTATTCTCAGGATTCGCGATGGTACAAACCTTATTGTTGGTCATGAGAAAAGCAATGGGACTTGAGGCATATATTCACACAAAACACGTGGAGTACATGAACATCGTTATCATGGTAACAGGTTCGATTGTAGGTACAGCATACATCACTGAGTTATTTATTTCTTGGTACTCAGGTGTAGAATACGAATCGTATGCCTTCATTAACCGTGCAACTGGTCCTTACTGGTGGGCATATTGGTCAATGATGACATGTAACGTAATCTCTCCTCAGTTGATGTGGATTCCTAAATTGAGAAGAAGTTTATTGTTCACGTTCTTCATTTCGATTGTTGTAAACATCGGTATGTGGTTTGAGCGTTATGTAATCATCGTGACTTCGATTCACCGTGACTACATTCCAGCAGCATGGAGCATGCACTTCCCAAGTCACATCGATATCGGTGTGTATGTAGGAACGATTGGATTGTTCTTTGTATTCTTCTTATTGTTTGCGCGTTTCTTCCCAGTATTGGCCTTGAATGAGGTGAAAACAATCTTGAAAGGATCAGGACAATCGTACAAAGAATCACCAGATTATCACAAACACCATTAATCCCTAGGGTATGTCAGATAAAGTAATTTACGTAATGTATGACGACGACGAGGCATTGAAAGACAGTGCAAAAAAACTCGTTTCGAAAGGCGTCAAAATTTCTGAAGTGTTCTCTCCATTTCCAATTCACGGTATTGATCCGATAATTGGGATTAAGAATACACGTCTAGGAATCATGGCTTTCTTATATGGTATAACTGGATTAACAGTTGCTACTCTCGGAATGCGCTATTTTATGGTAACCGATTGGCCAATGAACATTGGTGGTAAACCAAATTTTAGCTACTTGGATAACATGTTGGCTTTCGTTCCAATTAGTTTTGAGTTTACGGTATTGTGTGCTGCCCATGGAATGGCAATCACGTATTTATTGAGAAACAAAACCTTACCTGGAATGCCTGCTCAAAATCCAGATCCACGTACAACAGATGACAAGTTTGTGATGGAAATCCGTTTGAATGAAAACCACGGAATTTCTGAAGCAGAATTGGATGAGATGTTGAAGGAAACAGGATTCTTCGAATTAGATAAAAAGGAAATTAATTAAGAAACGAACGTAAGATGAAAAGAAATGTATTTGCAATCATAGGTACGTCTGCGTTAACGTTATCATTATTGATGCTTAATTCATGTAAATCGGATCCAAATAGCCCCGGTTTAGAATACGCACCTGATATGTACCGCACACCCTCAATCGAACCATACGTTGATTATGGTGAGGTAAGAGGACGCATTGACGAAAAGAAAAAAGTAAAATTATCTGCTCGAATTCCAGCAAGAAATACAATACCTTATTACGGAAAGGATACGTCAGAAGTGAAATTAATGCTTCCATATTTTAGAAAGCCAAATGTTGCTTTCAGAGAAACCCATGGTTTATATGGATTTGATGTATCACTTGCGGATGAATATACTTTAGCTGCGGCGGACAAAAACGCATTAGGAATGACTGCTATGAATGCAGAAGGTCTTTTAGCGAAAGGGAAAGAATTGTTTACTGCAATGTGTCAGCACTGTCATGGTGAAAAA
>CANMFV010000093.1 GCA_947496835.1 Flavobacteriales bacterium
TGGGATGGGTTGATTTAAAAGCCGATTTTTGTGATCCTGGAATGGAACACAAGGAAACGATTCAAAGTGGATTAGATGCAGCTTCAATGGGTGGATACACACATGTGCACGTCGTACCAGGCACACTACCATGCATTGATGGAAAAACCCAAATTGCTTATTTGTACCAAAAGGCAGAAGGACACAGTACGAACATCCATGCGCTTGGAGCCTTAACCAAAGGATTAAAAGGTGAAGAGTTAGCTGAACTTTACGACATGTATCAGATTGGCGCGAAACTTTTCACAGACGACACGCATAGTGTTTCCGCTGGAATCATGTACCGTGCGTTGTTGTACACGAAAAATTTCGGAGGAAAAGTTTTAGCTTTCTGCAGAAATGAATCCTTAGCTGGAAAAGGACAAGTAAACGAAGGAGAAGCGTCCACACGCACAGGAATGAAAGCAGATCCAGCGATAGCGGAAATCATTGAAATCGAACGAAATTTACGCTTACTCGAATACACAGAGGGAAGCATTCATTTAAGTGGACTTTCAACAGCGGAAAGTGTTCGACTAGTGAGAACAGCGAAAAAACAAGGATTAAATGTTACGGCAGATGTCCATGTGATGAACCTATGCTTCACGGAACAAGCGATGTTGGACTTCGACTCTCACATGAAAGTTTTACCTGTATTACGTAAAGAATCAGACCGTTTGGCATTGTGGGCAGGATTGAACGACGGAACCATTGACACGGTTGTTAGCGACCATCGTCCGGCTGACACAGAAGAAAAAGAACTTGAATTTGACCTTGCAAATTTCGGCGCACCACAACTTGAAACATGTTTTGCTGCGTTAAATAGTATGAAAGAAGCTGACTTGTTCACCATGATCACTGCGATTAGTCAACGAAGCAGAGAAATTGCTGGAATACAACCAATCAGTATAGAAGAAGGCAATCAAGCAGACATAAGTATTTTTGATCCCAGTTTAGCATTTGAATGGTCATCAGAAACCAAACACCAGCGATTCAGTCCTTTTAAAAACCAAGAGATGAAAGGAAAAGTATTGGGAATTATAAAAGGTGCTCAGGCAAGCCTGCAAATCGCATAAGGTGTCGAAGAAGTCTTTCATCAATCAGTTTTTCAAAGAAAACAAAATGGTCGGATCCATGATTCCGAGCTCACGCTTCCTTGCTAAAAAAATGCTGAAAAACATTCCTTTTGATGAGGCGAAAGTCATCGTTGAACTTGGACCTGGAACCGGAATTTTTACAGAAAAAATCATGCAGCTACTAAATCCGAACACGCATTTAGTGGTCATTGAATTAAATGATGTTTTCTATAAAAACCTAAAAGAAAAAACAAAGCAAGAAAATTGCCACATCGTGCATGGTTCTGCCAATGATTTAGCGCAAATCCTTTCAGACCTCGGATTAGGCAAGGCTGATTGCGTTGTTTCTTCCCTCCCACTTTCAAATTTCCCAAAAGAATTAAGGGTTAGTATTATGCAAGCCGTTCTTCAATGTCTCATCCCAACAGGAACATTTATTCAGTTTCAATATACACTGCAATCAAAAAAACACTTCAAAAGTTTATTTAATCAGGTATCAATCAATTACGCAGCATTTAATTTTCCGCCTGCCTTCGTTTACTGCTGTTCAAATAGCTGATTTCTTTTGCGTATCTTTGCGCAAAATTTGAAGCATGTTAAGTGTAAATAACCTATCCCTCCAGTTCGGAAAACGCGTACTTTTCGACGAAGTAAATGTAAAATTTGTCAATGGCAACTGCTATGGCATCATTGGTGCGAACGGAGCTGGTAAATCAACTTTCCTCAAGATTTTAACAGGAGATCAAGATCCAACAACGGGACGAGTGGAGCTAGAGCCAGGAAAACGAATGGCTTTCTTAAAGCAAAATCACTTTGAATTTGACAAAGTTCAAGTTCTACAAACGGTGATTATGGGACATAAGCGCCTATATGAAATCATGGTTGAGAAAGATGCCTTGTATGCTAAAGAAGATTTCTCCGATGCAGATGGGATGAAAACCGCTGAACTAGAAGGTGAATTTGCTGATTTAGAAGGATGGAATGCTGAAACGGATGCAGCGACCTTACTGAGTAACCTCGGCATCGATGAATCCAAACATTATATGTTAATGGAAGATCTGTCAAACGATTTAAAAGTACGTATCCTTTTAGCGCAAGCACTTTTTGGAAATCCAGATGTATTGATTCTCGATGAGCCAACGAATGACTTGGACTTGAAAACGATTTCTTGGTTAGAGGATTTCTTACTTGACTTTAGAAATACAGTGATTGTTGTATCGCATGACCGTCACTTCTTGGACACCGTTTGCACACACATTTGTGACATCGATTACAGCAAAATAAACATGTTTACCGGAAACTACTCGTTCTGGTACCAATCATCTCAGTTGGCAACAAGACAACGTTCTGATAAAAACAAAAAATCAGAAGAGAAGAAAAAAGAACTTTTGGACTTCATTGCGCGCTTCTCGGCGAATGCATCGAAATCTAAACAAGCAACAAGTCGTCGTAAGATGCTCGATAACCTGGACTTAGAAGAAATACAGCCGTCATCTAGAAGGTATCCAGGAATTACTTTTCACCAAGACCGAGACGCAGGAAATCAGATCTTAAACATCGAACATCTGTCGAAAACGGTTGATGGAAAAACCTTATTTAAAGACATCAACATCACTATCAACAAAGGAGATAAAATTGCTTTCGTTTCCAAAGAATCGGTTGCGTTAACGGCATTTTTCGAAGTGTTGACAGAAAATAGTAAAGCGGATACGGGAGAAATTAGGTTTGGAACCACAATTACAACAGCTTACCTACCAAACGACAACCACCATTATTTCGATTCTAAAAACCCACTGATTGACTGGTTGCGTCAATATGCTCAAACGGACGAAGAACGCGAAGAAGTATATTTACGTACTTTCCTTGGACGCATGTTATTCACCGGTGAAGAAGCAATGAAACACGCAACTGTTCTTTCCGGAGGAGAAAAAGTTCGTTGTATGTTATCCAAAATGATGCTAGCTAAAGCAAATTTATTATTGATGGATGAGCCAACGAATCACTTGGACTTGGAATCCATTACAGCATTGAACAACGCCATGAAAGATTTCCAAGGAACTCTGTTGTTTACTTCTCATGACCACGAATTGGTCAATACCGTAGCAAATCGCATCATCGAAATCACGCCCAATGGAATCATCGACAAAATGATGACTTTTGATGAGTACTTAGCTGACGATAAAATCACTCAACTACAACAAGAATTATACGCGTAATGTCCAACGTGATTCAATACCGTATTTCCTGCATCAACGCGCAACAGCGTTACATTCAATTTTCGGCAACGTTTCCTTGCCCTGAAGATCACTTAAGTATCCATTTAGCATCATGGCGTCCGGGCAGATATGAATTAGGGAACTTCGCTAAAAACATCAAAGGATTTCGCATTTTTGATGAACAAAACAAAGTTCTTCCGTTTGAGAAATCAAACAAGGACACGTGGCAAATTCAAACAACAAATACAGAGTATATCCGTGTAGAATACGCCTACTACGCCAGTGAATTAAATGCAGGATCAAGCTTTTTGGATGATCAACAATTATACATCAATCCGGTAAATTGTTTTCTGTTTTCGGATGAACAACATGGATATGAACTGACACTCGATATTCCATCAAACTGGGAAATTGCCTCTTCGTTGAAGTTTGAATCAAACAAATGTTGTGTTGAGCACTTCGATAAACTAGCGGATAGTCCATTTATCTGTTCAGCGAAGCTTCAAAAAGAATCTTACGAGGTGAATGGATACCATTTTCACATTTGGTTCAATAATCAAAAGTTTATTCAATGGGAGAAGGTCTTAGTTGATTTCGAGAAATTTACTCGTGCTCAAATCCAAGACTTCACTGAATTTCCCGTAAAGGATTTTCATTTCTTGATTCAAACGCTACCTCACGCAGCATATCACGGTGTAGAACATTTAGAAAGCACTGTCATTACACTTGGACCCAATTACGATGTTTTTGGTTCCTTGTACAAAGAATTGCTTGGTGTTTCCTCCCATGAATTATACCATGTTTGGAATGTTAAAAGCATACGTCCGGCAGAAATGCATCCGTATAATTTCAAGGAGGAAAACTACTCCGTTTCTGGATTTGTCTACGAAGGTGTCACTACGTATTTAGGTGATCTATATTTGCTTCGAAGTGGCGTTTTCAGTTTAGAGCAATATTTAGTGGAACTTTCTAAACAACTTCAAAAACACTTTGATAATCCAGCTCGCTTCCATTATTCGGTTGGTGATTCATCCTTTGATACGTGGTTGGACGGATACGTACCTGGAGCGCCAGGACGAAAAGTTTCCATTTATACGGAAGGATGTTTACTTGCGTTTGTCACAGACATGAAAATACGCGAAGCAACGAAAGACCAATATGGTATCCAAGAGGTCATGAAACAACTTTATTTTAATTTCGCAGAAAAAGGAATAGGTTACACGTGGCAGGATTACCAACAGACACTAGAAAATATCAGTGGTATTTCGTTCAAGGACTTTTTTGATCGTTTTATTTTCGGAACGGAACCATATGGATCAATTTTAGTCGAAGCCTGTACATATTTTGGATTGGAAATACATCAAGTTCCATCTATTAGTTACGCAGAGGCAAGATTGGGGATAAAAGTGCTGCCAAAAGGTCCAGATGCACAAATTATCGCCATTTATCCAGGATCCCCAGCTGATATTGGTGGACTAGCGCTAAACGATGAAATTATTGCCGTTGATAACATGCGCCTGCAAAATAACTTGGATCAATGGTTGACATACTCGGAAGAAGGAATGAAAACCGTCTTGGTCAATCGAGGTGGACGTCTCATCGAGAAATCATTGCCTGAAGTCGACCGTTTCTTTTACCAAAATCACTCCATAAAAAAATTAGATTTCTTAGATAAACACCAACGAAAAGCATTTAAATATTGGTCAAATTTGTTACTCGACTAGTTGACGAAATGCCTCCTTCGGGAAGTTTAAAAAGCTTAACTTTTCAGTAGCTCTCGTAACAGAAGTGTACAACCAGCGCAAATAATTTTTTGTCTTCATTTCTTCCGGAATAAAACCATAGTCGATGTACACATGCTTCCATTGTCCACCTTGGGCTTTGTGCACCGTTACGGCATGTGCATATTTGACTTGCAAGGCATTGAAATAAGGTGACTTCATAATTTTTTGGTAGCGTTTGGATTTGATTTTCTCGTCTGAGAAATCTTTTTCAATGGCATAA
>CANMFV010000094.1 GCA_947496835.1 Flavobacteriales bacterium
CATTCACTTTAATTACGCTACCATGTTGTTCGAACAATTGTCTTAATTGCTCATTGGTCACTCCAAAATCTAATTTGGCAACAAAAATACTGGTCATAAATGTTTAAAAAACAAAGGTTTTACTTGTGTTTACTCGGGTTTAACACCTCGAAATTAGGATAAATATTTAAAAACACCTCATTGTTTCTGAAAAAAGATATTTTTCTTTTCAAGATGTAGTAGTTATTGACATGGTATTTACGTGAAAACGGATTAAATTACCAGTTATTCTTGGTTGAATTTTGAATTATTACGTTTCTTTTATTTGGCTGAAATCAAATGTAACTATCAGTTTAATAGGTATATACCGCAGGTTGATTTTCGGAGGTAAAAAAATTAATTCAATTCAGCAATGAAAAATTTTAAGAATTATTTTCGTTTCCCTAAATTTGACACTCTTTACAGGATATGGACCATTTAGTTATCGCTCAAACAGAACAAACCCCGCTCATTTCTTTTCTTTCGAATGGATTGATGGAAATCAGTGGGAAATCGATAAATGAAGATTCGCAGGAATTTTGGTCTTCAGTAATTTCTTGGGTTCATGCATATAGCGTAAACCCTTCCACGAAAACCTGTTTGAATTTATTCATCGAATCATTAGACACTAGTTCTTCTTCTGCACTAGTTGAAGTTTTATATCTGTTAAAAGAAATGATAAGAGAGGGGAATGAAGTTCATGTACATTGGAATTACGAAGAGAATGACTTTGACATGCTTGAACTGGGTAAAGTCATGGATGGTTTAACTCAAATTGGTTTTGAGTTCGATGTACTTAAACCTTTTCCACTGGTTTAATTCAGTTCAGAACGAAAATTGCTATTTTTGTTCATGCGTTTACTAAAACAAATTCCTCACGAACGATTTTTAATTCAGCTTCATTCTTACAACGGGAAATTCATTTTAACGATTTCCTTGGATCAATTTGAACAGTCCTTTAAAGTATCTGAATCTGATTTTCCGCAAGTAGAAGAAATCGAAACACTCATTCAAGGGACTTTTTTAACAAAATGCATTCATCGCTTCATAGAAATGCGAGGAGATTGGATGGAAATAATACAACTAAAATCATAAAATGAAATCAATAATTTTACTGAGTGCCTCAATCATTGGAATAACACTTATTACTTCGTGTGGTGATAAAAAAGCACCAAAAAAGGATACTACACCCAAAGTGGAATCACGTAGTATGGGAGGATTGAAAATTGCTTACTACTCAAATGATAGCATCAAAGCGAATTTTGACTATTTCGTAAAGGAAGAAGGAATTATTAAGAATAAACAAAAAGCATTTGAGTCTGAAGTTCAACGCAGAACCGGAGCATATGAAGCTTTTATTACAAAAAAGGACGCTGAAGCTAGGGGTGGACTTTTATCTCAAAATGAAATTGCACAAGTGCAGCAACGCGCGCAAGAAATGCAAAATCAAATCATGCAATACCAACAGACAGAAGGCGCAAAAATTGAAGAGCAAGCAATGAAGTCTTTAGAATCTGTCAATAAAAAAATCGAAGCATTAGGTAAAAAATACTGTGAAAAACATCAAATTGATATTCTATTAATGCATGGAGAGGGTGGACAAATAAACTATATCAATCAAAGCATGGATGTCACAACCGAATTCGTCAACTTCTTAAACGAGAATCAGGCACAAATCGAAAAGGAACTTAAGTAACATGCGTCCAACAGAATCTAAAAAAGTCGAAAACGTTGCAGAATACATTTTGTATTTGTTTCAAATTGAAGATTTAGTTCGTTCCTTAAATTTAGACATGGAACGAATCAAGTCTCAAGTACTTGAACCTGCAATCCGGGATGAATTCCAATTACAAGAGCAAATTTCCTGGTACCAAAATTTGGTGCGCGAGATGAATGTGAAAGGCATCGAAAAGGAAGGACACATCGATGAAGTACAAGAAATTTTAGTCGAATTGACTTATCTTCACAACAGTTTATTAACCGTCATGAATGATGATAAGTATAAAACTTTGAGCGGGAATGCTCAAGAAGCATTGGTGGAATTCAAGCAAAAATCAACGATGGGTCAACGCCAAGATGTGGAAGTATTAATGCATGCCATGTTTATGAAGTTACAATTAAAAATGCGTCAAAAAGAGATTAGTGCTGAGACTGAAGCAGCATTCGACTTAATGCGCATTCAACTTGCCTACCTAGCACGCGAATACCAACGAATGAAATCTGGGGATTGGGATTACCTAAATAATTAGTTCTTAAGGGGAATTTCTTCTATCAAGGACAAATGCTGTAACGCTGTATCAACCTCATAGTAAGTGTGGGATAATCCATTAGTAAGTGCAATGATTTTCCCTTGCATTTCTTTTTGGTACGTGAGCGCCTGATACAATGTGTCAATTGAAATTTTAATTTGTGGTGCTTTGCACTCAACTAAAATGTACGGATTGAAGTCATTGTCATACACGACAATATCCCATCTTTTTTTTAATCCAGCATATTGAATCGATTTTTCTACGCCAATCCTTGAAAGTGGATAACCCTTTTCTTTGGAAAGAAATGAGATAAAATGCTGTCTTACCCATTCTTCTGGTGTTAAGCGGATTTTCTTTTTTCGAATGAGGCAAAGTACTGAAACCTCGTCATCTTTTCTGCTTAATTGCAAATCGGTCCGAGGTAAATTTAAGGGGATAATTGGATTCATTACATCCCTGGTAGAAGCAAGTGAATGTCCTTGTATTTCAAGTCGAAAACTTTTCCAAGCACTTCATTGGTTAAAATACCTTTGTACATGTATACGCCATTTCGAAAACCACTGTGTGTTCGAATTAAATCAACAACACCACCTTTTTCTCCTATTTCGAGTATCATTGGTGAGAAGGTATTTGATAAGGCAAAGGAAGCTGTTCGGGAAACACGAGAGGCAATATTTGGAACGCAGTAGTGCACAACACCATGTTTGACGAAGGTCGGATCGATGTGATTTGTGACACGAGAAGTTTCAAAACATCCTCCTTGATCAATGCTTACATCCACTAAAACAGACCCGGATTTCATTCCTTCTATCATTTCTTCACTTACGACGCAAGGTGTGCGTCCAATAGTTGAACGTAAGGCACCAATGACTACATCTGCTCTACGAATTGCTTTGGCTAATACTTTCGGTTGAATGATTGAAGTGTAGACGCGCAAACTCAAATCGTTTTGTAAACGACGTAAGCGTGTTAAGGAATTATCAAAAACTTTGACGGAAGCACCAAGTCCAAGGGCAGCACGTGTAGCAAATTCACCAACTGTACCAGCACCGATAACAACAACTTCAGCAGGTTGAACGCCGGCAATTCCACCAAGCATTAGTCCTTTCCCTTGCGAAAACGAAGAAAGAAGTTCCCCGGCTACGAGTATTGAAGTAGTTCCAGCAATTTCACCCATGGTGCGAACAATGGAAAATACACCTTCTTCGTCCTGAATATAGTCCCATGCAATTGCTGTGACTTTTTTTGCTGTTAATTTTTGTAAGATTTCTTTTGGCTGTGTAGAAATTTGAAGTGCAGAAATAAACGTTTGATTTCCAATCATTAATTCAACTTCTTCTTCCGAAGGTGGAGCAACTTTCAAAATGATGTCACAGCTGTAAATCGATTTTCTGTCGTAAACTATTTGTGCTCCAGCCTCACTGTATTCATTGTCGGTGAAATTTGATCCTTCACCTGCATTCGTTTCCATTAACACTTGGTGTCCATTCGAAACAAGTAAGGTAACGGCCTCAGGAACCAAAGCAACGCGTCTTTCTTGAAAGGAAGTTTCTTTTGGTATTCCAATGAATAAGTTGCCTTTTTTCTTCCGTACTTCTAACATTTCTTCTTTGGGAAGTAGGCTACCTTTTTGGATCAGTGTTTTCAGTAATTCAGGATCAGTTATCATAATTCAAAACGATTTCTCTCAGTTCACTTTCAGGATCACAACGAATATACAGCCAATTCGCGTGTTCTGGTATTTTTTTTTCAATTTTATCCGGCCATTCGACAAAGAAGAATGCATTCTCGTCAAAAAGCTCTTCTAATCCAAGCTGTTCGGAATCGCGTTCATTTTCAATTCGATAGCAATCAAGGTGGTATAGTTTAATTCCGAGCTCATTCACATATGCATGAACAATGGCATAAGTGGGTGATCCATCTGGTTGATGAATGCCTAATGCACGAAGCAGTTCCTGAACAAATGTCGTTTTTCCAGCTCCCATTTCTCCTTGAATTGCGACGAAACATGGTTGCGGAATAAGGGAAACGAGTTCTGTTGAAATGCGCGGTAATGCATCTATCGATACATTCTCCCACTTTTTAGTTAGTTTTTGAAGCATCGAAGGATTCTATTTTTCCGTTTTTCCATTCAAAAAGGGCAAGATTTTCACCATCGAAACGGGCAAAAGTTTGAGCGTATAACCATTCACCTGTATTGATGTACAGGGATTCACCAAGATCTAAACATAGAGGCAGGTGACGGTGGCCAAATAAATAGAAATCGTGTGGATTATTTTTTTGATTTTCTTTGGCGAATTGATAGAGCCATTCATTTTCCCTCCCTAAATAAATCATGTCCTTTGCCATCCCACTTTTTCGACTACTTCTTGAAAAGAAATTCGCTAATGATATACCGAAATTAGGGTGTATGCGTGCAAAAGCCCATTGACAAATTGGATTTCGAAAAACACGTTTGATAAATTTATACTTATAATCGCCGGGACCTAAACCATCGCCATGAGCGACAAAAAATCGTTTTCCATTTTTCTCAAAACAATATTCATCTGAATGCATTTGAACGCCCAATTCTTCTTGGAAATAATGGAACATCCACATGTCATGGTTTCCTTTGAAAAAGTGAACTGGAACTCCTTTATCTACAATCGCTGCAATTTTCGCTTGTAATCTAACGAATCCTTTTGGGATAACGGTTTTGTATTCGAACCAAAAATCGAAAATATCCCCGATAAGAAAAATTTCATCTGCATCTTTTTCGATGTGTTCTAACCACTGAACCAATGATTTCTCACGTTCACGACTCGTTTTTGCATCCGGAGTTCCCAAATGAAAATCGGAAGCAAAGTAAGTGTATTTGGTTTCGTGACTCATCAATGACCAAAAATACGTTTCAGTTCTTCCTCCAATGCTGGACCTCTTAAATTTGTTTTGATAACTCGTCCTTCACGATCAATG
>CANMFV010000095.1 GCA_947496835.1 Flavobacteriales bacterium
AAATAACCAAAATTCGAATAACTCAAACAATCCAACATCTACAACAGTACGTGGTACGAATTACTTTGGAACTGGTGGAAGCGGTGGTGGAACAGGTTCTGGGAATGGTCCATTTGGAGGTTCAGGAAGTGGTACTGATGATGGTGTGGGTCCAGGAAAAGGTTCAGGAAGCGGAAAAGCGCGCGTGCGTTTAAACAATGTAAGTACACCACAATACGACATCGATGTTGATTGCCGTGTAGGATTAAAATTAACGATTAATCCAGAGGGTATAGTTACGGATTGCCGACCGATTAAATCCGTGACAACATGTACAAATCAAAGCATTATAAATGACGTGATTCGCCTTGTGAAACAACAAGTTCGATTTAACAAGGATCCTGGATCCCCACTTGTTCAAGCGGATTACACCATTCGCCTAAACGCTCGGTAATGTAAGTTATTACAACGAAAAAGCCACTTTTCTATAGATTCATTTTGAATGGTATTTTATTGATTTTCAAATACATAAAAATATGAGAAGTTTAATTTTTCTATTGCTAATTTTTCATTCTTCAATCGCTTTTGTTCAAAAACATAGACAAATATTTTCTAAAAAAGAATTGACATTTCAATTGAAGGAAAATCAACAAAGTTTGTTCGAGTTAAAAAATCAAATTAATGATTTATCCATACAAGTTATAGAGTTGAGATATGACATAAGGCAAGTTAATGACAGTTTAGAACATTACAAGAATCAATTAAAAGAAATTACTCGAAAAGATAATTCCCTTTACTCGACAATTACAACATCTACAACAGTACGTGATACGAATCCCTTTGGTACTGGTGGAAACGATGGTGGAACAAGTTCTGAAGAAGGTACAGGTGGAGGTAGAGGTTCTGCAACGGGTTCATTAGGTGGTGGATGTCAAGTTGGGCTAATATTAACTATCAATTCAGAGGGGATTGTAATGGATTGTCGACAGATTAAATCCGTTACGACATGCACAAATCAATCCGTTATTAATGATGCAATCAGACGTGCAAAACAACGACATAAATAATGATTCAGGTGTGCCTTTAGTTCAAGCGGATTATACCATCAGGCTAAACGCTCGATAAGCTTAGAATTCGTTTAACAACTCATAGATTTTTCCACCATTAATTTCGATCCCACGTAATATGGAATACGTTGGTGCAATTTCGTTGGTTGAATTTCCATAATCCGTTTTTTTCCTGTAGTCGCGAGTCCACCGGCTTGTTCAGCGATAAATGCCAAGGGATTACATTCGTACAATAAACGCAGTCTTCCCTCCGGCGCAGATGGAACGGCTGGATAAATGTATATTCCACCTTTAATCATATGTCGGTGAAAATCAGCTACAAGAGAACCAATGTATCTTCCAGAGTATGGTTTACCCGTTTGATTATCGTAACTCTGACAATAATTGATGTACGCTTTTAATCCAGGATCAAAATCATTTAAATTACCTTCGTTCACAGCATAAATACGACCGTTTTCCGGCATTTTCATGTCAGGATGTGAAAGGAAAAATTCACCGATACTTGGGTCTAGCGTGAATCCATTTACGCCGTTACCTGTTGTATAAACAAGAATGGTTGATGAGCCATAAAGTACATATCCCGCAGCCACCTGTTCGGTTCCTGGCTGCAACATATCTTCCAATGTAGCTTTTGTTCCTTGCGGGGAAATTCGTCGGTAGATAGAAAAGATAGTTCCAATCGAAACATTTACATCTATGTTACTTGAACCATCTAATGGGTCAAACAACACAACATATTTTCCGTTTTTAGACTGTTCAGATTCAAATGCTAAGAAGTCATCATTTTCTTCTGAAGCAATTCCACAAACTTCTCCACCCTGGGAAAAAGCGCGAATGAATGCTTCATCAGCAACAACATCCAATTTTTGTTGTTCTTCTCCTTGAATATTTTGTCCACCTTGGGCGCCCAAAATATGTTCAACGAGTCCCGCTTTACGTACATCATTACTTACTATTTTAGAAGCAAGAACAATGTCATTTAGCAATCTTGAAAGTTCACCTGTAGCATAAGGAAAGTGACTTTGATTCGTCACGATAAACTCGTGCAGCGTGATCAATCTCGACATGGTATAAATTAGATAGAAAACATGCTCCCATGTTCGTTTCCAATTTGAATTGGATTCACGATCAAGGTTGGAATTAATGCATCGTTTGTTATAATGTATTGCTCGTAGTTTGTTGTCAATGCTGACAAGAAATTACTGCGATTCAAGTTCATGATGGCAATTAAATCTGCATCTACACTTACTGCATATTTCACAACTTCTTTATCGAAACCACTTCTTGAAACAATAGCAGAAGTCATTTCAATGTTTCTGTCTTTAAAGAAACTTTCAGAAAACGTGATGTTAGAGACTACTTGATGACGCAGGTATTCATCTGTTTCATCCGGAGTAACTACGTGAACTTTTGAATTAAAGTATTTTGCCAAATTTGCAACTATAGACAATTTTTGTTTGGTCTCTTTGTGTAAATCCATTGGAACAACGATGGAATCATATCCTGTTGCTTTCACAGATTTCTCTTGAACAATGATAAAAGGAACTTGAGAACTTGTTACTACTTTCAATGCATGGCTTCCAGTAATGTGTTGCCAACCGTGCGCACCATGTGTTCCCATAAAAATGAGTTCAGCAACATGTTCAGCAGCAAAAGCACCAATATCTTCAAAAATACTTCCTATGCGCACATTCGGTTGAATATCCACTCCCTCTCCAGCAAATTTCGCGATCACATTTTGCAATTGCGCTAATGCATCTTGAATTTGATTTTCTTTAGAGACCACGTGTAAAATCTGAACAATGGCGTTTAGTGGTTTTGCAGTTGCAATTGCGTGTTGTAGAGCGATATCCGCAACGATCGTAAAATCATGAGGTACGATGAAAGTTTTTTGTTGCATAGTTGAATTTTTTACAAAATTAAGACAAAGTGACTAAAGAACGCACTAGTTTTATCTTTATTTTTGTATGAAGGTGATTTACTTTTCGAGACAAAAACAGGATTATGCCAATTATTGGAAAACTCATCCAAAAAACGACTGCATTGAGCTTCAAACGAAATGCAAAAAAAGGAATTGATTACCGTCATCAACTAGAAGCGTTACGCAACACGATTGACCGAGCGAAAAGTACGAAGTTTGGTTTTGTGTACTCGTTTCACTCGATTTTAGATAAAACAGATGTGGTCTCGCAGTATCAGAAAATGGTTCCAATTGTTGACTACGATGAGTTTCACGAAAAATGGTTGAAAGGTTCGATTGCCGGAGTGAAGGACCATACATGGAAAGGACGGATAAAATATTATGCATTATCATCCGGAACAACAGGTTCGCCAAGTAAACGGATACCTGTTACAACAGAAATGATTCGCTCATTTCAACGTGTTAGTTTGCGTCAATTTTCCATTTTACACGAATTAAATTTACCCGAAGAATTTTATTCTGCGAGTGTCCTTGCTGTTGGTGGATCAACAAAACTCACGAAGAAAAGTACACATATAGAAGGTGATCTTAGTGGTATTTTAAAAAAACACACCTCAATTATTGCCGCGCCCTTTACAAAACCAGCTAAAAAAATAACCAATTTAAAAAGTTGGAAAGAAAAATTGCCTTTGATGATTGAGGAAGCTCCAAATTGGAACATTGGTATTATCGCAGGGATTCCAAGTTGGTGTATTTTATTAATGGAAGAAATCGTCAAGCATTACCAATTGGATTCAATTCATGACATATGGCCGAATTTACATGTGTATGTGCATGGTGGAATATACATGGAGCCTTACCGAGATCGATTGGAAAAAATCTGTGCTCAAAAAGTTGAATTACTTGACACTTATTTGGCGAGTGAGGGATATTTTGGATACCAAACTAGTCCTAATAGAAAAGGGATGAAGTTGTTAATGAACAATGCCATATTCTTTGAGTTTGTGCCTTTTAATTCTGATTATTTTGATGAAAACGGGGAATTAATCAATAAAAATAAAGCTTACACCATTAGTGAGGTGAAAGAAGGGATTGACTATGCGTTGGTCATTACAACGAATGCTGGTTTATGGCGATACCTCATCGGAGACTTAGTTCGTTTTGTTGATTTAGAAGCGCATGAAATCATCATTTCAGGTAGAATAAAACAGTTCCTGAGTTTATGTGGTGAGCATCTTTCGTTGGATAACATCAACCAGGCCTTAATGAGATTGGCCCATTCCCAAGGAGTTACAATTTCAGAATACACCCTTTTTGCGGATGAAGACCGTCAGATTCACCATTGGTATGTTGGGTCAGATATTCCTTTTGATTCAACTCAAATCATGGAAGAATTGGACAAAGAACTAGGTTTATTAAATGATGACTATGCTTATGTTCGTAAATACAATTTAGGAAAACCTACACTAACGATTGTTCCTACCGAAACATTTTATGGGTTCTTGGAGTCTTTAGGGAAATTAGGTGCCCAAAATAAAATGCCACGTGTACTCAATAAAGAGCAAGCAGTACAGTGGATAGCATATCTTAACGCAAACGATTGACTTTAAATAAGGAGTTTTTCGTGAATGTAAAAGCAAAATTTACTTCTATTGAGTGTCGATAAGCACTTGCAATTCGACCCAAGTCATAATCGTATGATAGACCTACATCAATTGAACCAAAATTAAAAGAGAAATAAGGCGCAATTGTACCCATAGATCTAAAATACAATCCCATCACAAGTGATTGCGAGCTTACGAGATTGGTGATTTCAGAATTGCCTTTTAAGTTTGAACGATAAAACAATCCAAGAATCGTTTCCCGGTGGGGGCCTTGTAAGAGTTGGATTATACTGAAAGCCAAACTTGATTTGTCATCAAAAGCGTATTTGACTTGTGAATTGAAGCAATATTTTCTAAATAACCGATCCGTTGTTAAGCTGTTATAATTTAATTTAGGGCTGTTTGCATGTGCAATGGAAAACCCACCAAGAAATGAAAGATCGCCAGCACTTAGATTCGGTTTGTTTCCCGGAATGTAGCGGTAGTTCATTCCCAATCCGGCATCTAAATAAGAAAACGAGTTGAAATCATTCGCTTCACCCGAATAAACATTCGGATCTAAAGAATTTCCATTCCATTG
>CANMFV010000096.1 GCA_947496835.1 Flavobacteriales bacterium
AGCGGATAAATACGATGCACTTGTAATGACAGATGAATGTCATTCTGCAGGATTTATTGGAAAAACAGGTAGAGGAGTGCCAGAACATTGCGGCGTGATGGACCGAGTAGATATTATTACAGGAACTCTCGGTAAAGCCTTAGGTGGTGCTATGGGCGGTTATACTACAGGTAAAAAGGAAATCATTGAGATGCTTCGTCAACGTTCGCGGCCATATTTATTTTCTAACTCATTGGCTCCGGCAATCGTTGGAGCATCGATTAAAGTTTTCGATATTCTCAGTTCTACAACTGAATTACGTGACCGTTTGGAAGAAAACACGCGCTATTTCAAAAAACAAATCATAGAAGCTGGTTTTGACATTAAACCTGGTGATTCCCCGATTGTTCCAATTATGTTATATGACGCTGCGCTTTCTCAAGAATTTGCGAATCAGTTATTAGAAGAAGGAGTTTATGCAATCGGATTCTTTTATCCAGTGGTAGCGAAAGGACAAGCTCGTATTCGTACACAAATTTCCGCAGCACATTCGAAAGCAGAGCTAGATAAAGCGATTGCGGCATTTATTAAAGTTGGAAAGAATTTAAAGGTCATCCAATAAATTTAGTATTCAAATGAGTTTTAAAATGAAATCGAAGGAGTTGTCCAAGTTTTTTTTACTGGTGTTTGTCAGTCAATTATTCTTAGTGACTATGGTTTCATTTTCATTGGATTCTACGATTGCTTCTATCGATACAGAATTAACTTCAGATAGGGATTTTTCTGACGAGTTAGATGCGGATGAAGGAGATTTTTCTTTATTAATTGAAGAGGAATTAGAAAAGGAATATTTTGGTAGTATCGAGTTTATCATCCCTTTTTATGTGAAGCGTTCCAATTTCTATTATCACATGAGTCATCATTCATCCTTGATAGATTTCAAAAATCATCAGCCTCCCGAAGTGATTAGTTAAGAACGCTCATTTTATCCTTAATTAATAACTTTTGTATGAATAGTTTAAATAAATACATCGGGAAAGATTTTCTCGCTGGTTTAGTTGTGTTTTTGGTGGCTTTGCCACTTTGTCTTGGAATAGGATTGGCTTCTACAAATGTGGAAAATATTCCTTCTTTACCGAGTGTTTTCCCAGGGCTTCTAGCCGGTGTTATTGGTGGGATCGTTGTCGGATTAATAAGCGGTTCGCGTGTTGGAGTTTCCGGGCCTGCTGCTGGATTAATTACCATCATTATTTCTTCCATCAGCATGTTGGGAAGCTACGAATCTTTCTTAGTTTCCGTAATATTGGCAGGGATAATTCAATTAACTTTTGGTTTTTTCAAATTAGGAATCATAGCGAAGTATGTACCTACCTCTGTGATTAAAGGAATGTTGGCAGCAATTGGCATCACCTTAATTCTGAAGGAAATCCCTCATTTACTCGGTTACGATAAGGACTTTTTTGGGGATGAGTCCTTTTGGCAATTTGATGGGCATAATACATTTACGGAGCTAGCATATTCAATGAATGCCTTTCAAGAGGGATCAGTATTAATTGGTATTATCTCCATTTTAATCATTCTGCTATTGGATAAACCCTACTTTAAAAAAAACAGGGTATTCAAATTAATTCCCAGCGCCTTAATTGTGGTAATTGTTGGTGTAGTTATTCAATTCATTATTAAAGATACATTTTTTGAAGTAAGCGCTAAACATTTGGTTCAGTTGCCGATTTTAACGAGTATTTCAGAGCTTTCCAGTGTACTTTTCTTTCCGGATTTTAGCGCACTAGGAAATTGGCAAGTTTATACGGTGGCAATTACCATAGCACTCGTTGCAAGTTTGGAAACCTTGCTGAGCGTTGAAGCAACCGATAAGTTGGACCCAGAAAAAAACACAACACCAACTAGTCGTGAACTAACAGCCCAGGGAATTGGCAATATTTTTTCAGGATTTATCGGTGGATTACCTATTACTCAAGTAGTTGTCCGAAGTTCTGCAAATATTGATGCTGGTGTAAAGACAAAATTTGCGACAGTGATTCACGGTGTCTTTTTAATTTTGGCCATCATTCTATTACCTGCACTATTGAATCAAATACCATTAGCGTCCCTCGCGGCCATTTTAATCATGGTTGGGTATAAATTGACAAAAGCAGGATTATTTAAGGAGATGTATGTAAAAGGAATGGACCAGTTCATCCCCTTTATTCTTACCATAATTGGTGTACTTTTTACAGATTTATTAAAAGGTATTGGAATCGGACTCATCGTTTCGATTTACTTTATTTTACGTAGAAACTTTCAAAATCATTTTACTAAGACAGAGTCGGAAGGTGAGTTACATATTAAATTGTCTGAGGAAGTTACATTTTTAAATAAGGTTGGAATACACACACTTTTGGAGAACGCCGCTCCTCAATCAAAAATCACCATTGACGCAAGTAACTGCAAGAGTATTGACTTGGATATACTTGAATTATTAGAAGAATTTAAAAAATATGGATCAGTGCATAAGGAAATAGATTTCCAACTGATCAATTTTCAACATTTAAAATAACATTCACATGGAAAACTTATATAATCAATTATTACAGAATAACAAAAAGTGGGTGGCTTCCAAATTGGAAAATGACCCTGAGTATTTTAAGCGTTTGTCGCTAGGACAAAGTCCACCTATTTTATGGATTGGATGTGCCGATAGCCGCGTTCCAGCAAATGAAATTATTGGTGCAGAACCTGGAGAGGTTTTTGTTCACCGCAACATTGCAAATATGGTGGTGCATTCTGATATGAATATGCTTTCTGTATTAGATTATGCCGTAAATGTTTTGAAAGTAAAGCACATCATCGTTTGTGGACATTATGGTTGTGGAGGTGTTCAAGCCGCAATGACCAATAAACACATCGGATTGATCGATAATTGGATTCGACACATTAAAGATGTTTACCGTTTTCATCAGGATGAATTAAATGCTATAGAAAATGAAAAGGATCGCTTTAATCGATTTGTAGAGTTGAATGTAGTGGAACAAGTTTTGGATTTAGCAAAAACGTCTATTGTTCAAGCTGCATGGGAAAGTGGTCAATTAGTCCATGTTCATGGATGGGTTTATGATATCCACGACGGAATAATCAAAGATTTGGAAATTAATCTGAAGGACAATAAATCACTATCTGATGTATATCAATTAGATATTTAAGAAGAGATAAAAAGGACAATGAAAATTGTCCTTTTTTATTTTAAGCGTTTTTTTAAGGACAAATGATCGATTTCAAAACGAGTATTTTTTGAGTTTCCAACCAAAAAACAATGGTATTCACAAGGGAAGTTTTGTGTTTGAAAGCTAAGGTTCACACGAATAACTTTTTTAGAAATCCCAGGATAAGAACCGATGCTCCTATTGTAAAACCATGTAATCGCTTTTGTTTCTGGATGAATGAATTCCAAGTAACAAACATTAGCAATTGGTTTACTCCAATCTGGGTAATAGTCAAATGACAACTCATACCATTCATTAGGCTCTAATTTTGTTGAATCAACAGTTAATATGGTGTTGTAATTTTCAATCAATCCGTTAAATCGTCCATTTTTAATTAGTTCCCCCCAGTGGTTTTTATCCTCAAAGTCATCTATTAAAACCTCTTGGTAAGAATATGGGTCCACCCACAAGCGCCTTTGTTTTTTTAAGATTTTTAGCTCGACCAACTTATTCTTAAAATAGGGTTTACTTTCATCATAAATGAGTTGTTCATCTTCTGCATATAATCCATTTTCCCTTGGATGAACAAGTAGTAAAGAGTGATTTAGATCTAATCGATGGTTTTCTTTTACATTAAATAACTGAAAATACTGTATTGTCTGCTCTTGTGACGTTCTTCCCATCATCACCGCATTAATGGGGATTCCCGTTTGAGCAGAAATTAAGAAGGAGTATAGTAGTGCCTCTTTCGACGCTTCTTTTCCATATGTTTCTGATCCCACATGAAACCAAGGAATCGGTAAAATGGCATCATATTGATTTTTTCCATTTCTGCACTTTGAAATGAGTTGCTTTTGTTCAGAAGTCAAATTTTTTAACTGAAACAAGTTTGGCGAATACGTTTCAGGAATAGATAATAAGTTCCAAGATTCCACGAATTGGATTCCAATTAAAAGGGAAACAACCGAGGTAATAAGATAAGAATTGTTTTTTTTACGTTTTGAATAACGGTTATAAAGGCTTGATAACAACACGAATCCCAACACCCCAGTAACATAATAAAAAGGCCAAGAGAACCTACCTAAAGCCCTAAATTGTTTTAGGAAGGGGAACAGGTCTAACCATTCTGGATTTCCGTTAAATGGAAATCCAAAAGATAAAATCAAAAGAATCGATGCCCCGATGAAATAAAGGAGCAAGTTTCGATGTATTTCCCCGAAGGATGAAAATCGTTGACGAAGTCGCGGAATACCGATGAACATTCCAACTACTAGCATAAGAATTGTTAAGTAACCAAGATATGCTTGTCCTTCCCATTGTACTTCTTTGAAGGTTACAAATGTTTCCATCCACCGGTAAATTGAACCTTTTGGGGGCAGAAAAATACTTTTCCAGTGAGCTTGATATTCAAAAAATCCGTAGGGATTCACTGGGCGATCTGTGATGGGATCACTTAACTTTAAGAACAATTGCATGAATAACACCGGACTCAAAATAGGGATTAGATCGGAAAGCCTTTTCTTCAAGGTTAATGGGCGCTTAAATTGCTGAAAAAACCAGTCAAGTGAGTAGAATAGCGTTATCATAAATCCCAAATAGGGATGCATGAAATACCAAAATAATTGATTGGCAATGGCAATGATTAACCAACTAACTTTGTTGCATCCTTCTTTTAAGCGAATTAGAATGTACCAAGAAAGCGGAAAAAAAAGCGCATAAGCAAGGCTAAGATGACTAAACAAACGCGGGAATTGCGGCTGTAACAGGAAAAGGGAAAAGGCTCCTAAAAGTGCAATCCATGTTTCCGTTTTAAACTTTTTGAGTATCAAATAAATAAATAGTGGAGTTAACCATAAACTCACGATTAAACTCATGTGTATTAAGGCGATTCCATAAGGCTTTAAAAATGGGAGCCCTTGTACGAGCCACGCTAGTAAAGGAAATCCATCTGTAAATAAATAG
>CANMFV010000097.1 GCA_947496835.1 Flavobacteriales bacterium
AAGTTCCATGCATGAAGTATTTTTTATACGCTGGCCAATCTGGATTTTGAGTTTTGATATCTTCCATGGAAATCAATCCAAGTCCAACTAATTGTTCTTCCATTAAGGATCCGACTTGCTTGTGGTATTCCGCCATAATCGTTCCTGGAACCAATAATTTTTGCGCTTCGTTTTTCACATGTAAAACAGCATTGTACACCGCTTTTTGTCGAGCTGTAAAGCGACCATTAACAGGTAAACAACGTGTTAAATCCGATGAATAATTTGCATATTCTGCGCCAACATCCAATAGAATGACATCCCCATCTTGACATTGTTGATTGTTTTCGATGTAATGTAATACACAGGCATTTTTTCCTGAAGCAACAATCGGTGTGTAGGCAAATCCGTTGGAACGATTGCGCAAAAACTCATGCGCCAATTCCGCTTCGATTTCGTATTCCCAAACTCCCGGTTTAATGAAAGCCAATAAACGTCGAACACCTGCTTCGGTAATTTTACATGCACGTTGCATCAATTCCAATTCCACCGCTTCTTTGATCGAGCGAATTTTATGCATAATTGGTGCCGACTTGTGAACTTGATGTGCTGGATAATCTTGTTTCACTTGCTTGATGAATCGATCCTCACGCGTTTCTACTTCCGTATTCGCACGCAAATGCTCGTTTGTATTTAAATACATTCCTTGCGCTTCCGCCATCAATTGCTTGAAGATGGTCGGGAATTGCTGCAACCAATAAACGGTTTTAATGCCCGAAGTTAAAAAAGCTGTTTCCTTTGTCAGTTTCTCACCTTCCCAAACCGCAATTAAATCGCTTGTTTCTTTCAAGAACAACACTTCTCGGTGCGCTGGATTACTCGCATTTGGAAACAAAACTAAAATCGATTCTTCTTGATCTACTCCCGATAAATACAAAATATCTCTGTGCTGTTGAAACGGCATCGTGCTATCTGCGCTGATTGGAAAAATATCATTGGAATTAAAAACTGCTAACGTATTAGCTGTCATTCGTTCAGTAAATTTCTTTCTATTCGCGATGTATAGATTGGAGTCGATTCGATCGTATTTCATAGTACTCAATTTTGTTGAGTAAAATTACGATTTCTACTTCAGAAAGTGCCTAACTGATGAAAATTTAAGCTGCGAAGCTAACTTCATTCATCAGAAGAAAATGGTGAAGTAGCAACAAGATTGTTACTATTTTTTGATGATCAGTCTTTTTTATCTTTAAACCAACCACTATACATGACGTAATTATTGGAGATCCGCTGGACCTCTCCTGCAAACAACTCTGGACTCAAGGTTTTAACTTTTTTTGCTGGAACGCCCGCATAAATGCTCCAAGACTCGACACGTGTTCCTTCTAACAGAACCGCACCTGCAGCGATGATGCTATTTGCTTCGATGTAACAATTGTCCATCACAATAGATCCCATGCCAATCAACACATTATCTTCTACGGTACATCCATGAACAAGCGCGTTGTGTCCAATAGAAACATGGTTGCCCAAATTCACTTTTGTCTTTTCATAGGTACAATGAAGCACCGCACCATCTTGAATATTCACTCGGTTTCCCATACGGATGGAATTCACATCACCTCTTACTACTGCATTGAACCACACTGAACACTCGTTTCCCATGATCACATCTCCAACAACCGTTGCGTTCTCAGCAAGGTAACAATCCTCTCCAAATTGTGGCGTAAATCCGCGACATTCTTTAATTAAAGCCATGTATCAAAATTAGCGTTTCTATCAAAACACGCTTGGAATTTTTACAAGAAATCTTCGTTAATGTAACTTGTTTCCTTCATCTCAGTATAAAGCCTTGTTAATAATAGAATATGCGCTCCCTTTTCCAAAAAAAATGGATTAAAATCCCTTATCAAATTGCACTTTACGGCTTTGCACTTTACGGCTTTTTCTTAGTAGGCACTTTTTTAGCAATGAAGTTTAATTTTACGAATGACGGTGGATCCGTAGATGTCAACAACCGCTATTACCAACAAATTCACGATAAATACAACCAATCGTTTAAAATTGACAGTTCAAATACCGATTTTTACCGGAATGAGATTTTAAGTCGGATTCACTTATTGAATGAGTATTATCCTAAAAATGCCAATTCCATCATGGATGCTTGGACAGCTGCCAAAGATGATAAATTAGCGCTGCAAATGTTAGCTGCGGTCGACTTAAAATTAATGGACAACAAAGCATATCAAGAGCAACTTCAATCCATCATTAACAAAAAAAAGATGAGTGACAAAGCCTCGAATTTGAGTGCATTTGACTGGACCAACATCGTAGAATGGAAATACTTCAAAGAAGCTGTTTCAAAAGACAAAAAATACATCGATTCTGCGGCAAAAGTAGCGGGTGTCGAGCCAAGGTATATTGTTGCCTGTTTGGTAGGAGAACAGGTGCGCCTCTTTAATTCACGCCGCGAACGCTTTAAAAGTTTAGTTGCACCCTTAAAGACACTTGCGTTAGAAACCAATCACTCTTATGGTGTGACGGGAATCAAGGAAAACACAGCAAAAAACATTGAATATTACTTAATCGACAGCACCTCAAAATACTATTTAGGGAAAAATTTTGAACATGTGTTGGACTATGATTCAACGGTCAATTATAGAAACAAGCACAACGATACCAATAGTGTTCGCATTCAACGATTGGTACAATACAAGGATCACTATTATTCTTATTTGTATGCAGGATTGTTTATCAAACAAATAAAAATGCAATGGCAAAGAGCTGGATTTCCCATTGATGATCGACCAGAAATTCTCGCGTCCATTTTCAATCTTGGATATGTCAAGTCCGTTCCGAAGAAAAATCCTTCTGTAGGTGGATCAAATTTTAAAGTTCGCGATCAAGAATATACCTTTGGATCTGTCGCCTATGAATTTTATTACTCCGGAGAAATGTCCGATTTATTTCCTTACCAAAAGGAAAAATTCAAGGATTGATTTTAAACTCTTTTAGTTCAGACATTAAGCGTTCTTGAGACATCGGAATACTCACAGTAACATTTCCGTTTTCAGCTAATTCTTGTGTCATAATGGTACACGGATATGCTTTGAGTGACTTCATCACTTTTGGTAAATCCGTATAAGAAAATTGAAGTTCCCACACCACTTCTTCTTCGCACTCGATGATTTCCGCGTTTTCCAAAGCCTCCTTTGCTGCCGTACGATAGGCCGTAATCAGTCCACCGACACCTAAGTTTGTACCACCATAATAGCGTACAACAGCAATCAATACGTTGCTGACATCAAACGATTGAATTTGTCCTAAAATTGGTGGTCCAGCAGAATTTGATGGTTCGCCATCGTCACTAGCCCGATACAGTTTCTTGTCACTTCCTAAACGAAAAGCAGAACACACGTGAACAGCTTGATGATGTTCTTTCCGTTTCGCTTGAATAAACGCCTTGACTTCCTCCTCTGTTTTACAAGGCATGGCAAATGCATAAAACTTGGATCCTTTTTCCTTATAGAATCCTTCGCTTATCTTCGCTATGCTCAAATATTTTGACACGCTGCAAAGGTAGGGGTTTAGCAAGAACAATTGAAAATTCAAGGATTTCAGCTACTTTTATGATAAATTACACTCCGTTAATCCTTTAGCAATTTGATCCTTGGGTTAATCTGGTCGATTTTTACTTTAGACAAACTAGTTAAGTTTGAGGTTTAATTTCTAAATTATACACCATGTTTAAAACCATCCTGTTAATCTCCATTTGCTTAATCCAAGGATTAACCGTTGCACAAGTGGACTTATCCAAATTACACAAAGCCCAACCGACAGATTTGGATTTTTCGCAGCCCCTCATGTTAGATGGTAAAACTATTCCGGTTTGCCTTGAAAATGGAAAACAAATCTCTTCGGATAGCCTCGATTTTTATTTAGGGACAGGCAATCTCATTCCTGAGCCATTTATCAATGACAGAAAAGAGGTCAAAGCATTTGTTCTTCGATCTGCGTCAGAGCAGGAAAAAGGGATGATGATGCGGATGAATGCCCCCATGGAGAAGGTTGATTTAGCAAACGAGTCAATTCCTGCAAATCTTTCATTGCGCACCTTAAAAAACAAAGAAGTTCAACTGTCCGATTTCAATCCCAAAAAGGAAAAAATCACGGTCATCAACTTTTGGTTCATCGAATGTAAACCTTGTAAGATGGAGATTCCAGATTTGAATAAGTTAGTCGAAAAATACAAGGGTTACGACGTGGAATTTTTAGCCGTCGCTTTGAATAAACCGGATCAATTGAAAGACTTCTTAAAAAAGACAGATTTCAATTACACGGTTCTTAGCATCGAAGAACAGCAAACCATTGAGCTAGGAATTCAAGGATATCCCACACACTTCATCCTTAATCGACAAGGACAAGTTGTCTATAAAGCAACAGGGCTAGAACCGGGATCTATAGACAAGTTAGATGAAGCAATAGAAGGACAGTTGCATTAATTTCCTCACTCCTTCCCTTTCAAAAGGGAATAGTATTCTTTCAGAATCGTATTTTCATCGCGCAGTTTTTGCGTTTCTTCGGACATCTGTTGGTAAGAAGAACTGAATTGCATGAAGAAATCATGCGCTAGAACGGTACTGATCGTCGTTGAAAAAAGTTGATTTTACTCGAATTTCGTACAGAGATCAGAAAAACAGTTTTAATATTTTGGTTGACGATAATCAACGTAAAGTAATCGCAAAAATCACATCTGTGAAAAATAAACATTTCTTGGAGTTAGCAGGGTATGGTAACGATAAATTCCCTGTTGATGATATCGAAAATATTGTTGAATTGAATAAAGAAATTATTTCGGCGGCAAAAACTTTTTTAATTGACTAAGAATAAGTTTATGAGTTAAAATCGTTGGATATTACCAACTTTGAATATTTATACCCTTTCGGGTACATTTTAATCATCTATTTATTTTTTATACCCTTTCAGGTATGTTTTATGCTTTTTATCGTATTTTTGTACCCTAATGGGTATAAATATGAATACTTCTATCGCAACTTTTATAAAAGCAAAAAGAAAACAACTGAAGCTTACGCAACCTCAATTGGCAGAAAAAGCTGGTGTTGGAATTCGTTTTGTGCGGGAATTAGAGCAAGGG
>CANMFV010000098.1 GCA_947496835.1 Flavobacteriales bacterium
ACATGTATGAAGGGAACTTCAAAGATGATAAGCCTGTTGGAACCTTCATTTACAGGTACGAATCAGGAAAAGTAAGAGCTGTAATTGAAAATAAACCAAATACAAATTTGTCGAAAGTAAAATTGTATTTTGAAAATGAAGCGTTAATGGCTGAAGGATTTTATCGAAATCAGAAGAAAGACTCCATTTGGATGAATTATAACGAACGCGGTGAGTTGGCAAGTGGTGAAAGCTATAAAAACGATAAATTGAATGGTAAAAAAATCAATTATTACCTGAATGATCAGTTGGAAACCGGTGAACAAAAAGTTCTTTCCGTGACAATTTACATAGATGACTTAAGGGATGGAGCTTTCAAAGAATATTATCCAAATGGGAAAATGAAAATGTCAGGAAACTTTGTGAAAGGACTTCGAACTGGCGAATGGTTGGAATATTACAATAGTGGTCAAGTAATGTCACGCGTTCGATATAAAGCGGATTACCTGCATGGTTGGTCGTACTTTTATGATAAGAATGGTGCTCAACTTTCCAAAAATCTCTGGAGAAAAGGCGACAAAGTAGAAGGGAAAGAGTTAGAGACGTACTTGAAATGGTGCCAAGATAAAAACATAGATCCAAATCAATAGCAGTGAGTAAACGCGAAAAGATTACTTTTTTCTCCGCTTTACCACCTTTTAGAGGGGGGATTGCTCAATTTAGTGAGCAATTTCGTCAGTCATTAGCTAAAAAAAGAGATGTGGATGCATTCACCTTTCAAAATCAATATCCTAATTTTCTATTCCCGGGTCAATCTCAGTTTGAGGAGAATCAGCCAATTTTTCAAAATGCGCGAATCGTATCAACATTTCGACCTTGGACCTATTTTAGTTCAATTCGGAAATTAAAAAAATCCAATGGAGAGCTATTTATAACAAGTTATTGGATGAGCTTTTTTGGTCCAATGATGGGTTTATGGGCAAAGCACTTACCGAATAAAATGGTGAAAATCGCTTTGATTCACAATTTAATCCCCCACGAAAAACGCTTTTTTGACGGGGTGTTTAATCGATTTTTCCTTCGTCACTACGATGGATTTATCATGCTCTCAGAGGCTGTTAGAACTGATGTTTTAAAAATGAAACCAGGAGCGAAAACGTTGGTGTTGAAACATCCGAGTTACCAGCAGTTTGGAGTTAAAATGGATAAAAAACAAGCAAGGGAAATTCTGCATGTGAATACAACTAAAAATACCCTTTTGTTTTTTGGTTTAATCAGAGATTATAAGGGTTTGGATCTGCTATTAGAGGCATTTTCGTTATTGGATGATACATTTCAGTTGATTATTGCCGGGGAAGTTTATGGGGATAAGAAACAGTACGACAGTCTGATTTTGAAATCCAAAAATCAGCAAATTTACTTTGTGGATCAATTTGTTGCAGCGGAAGATGTGAAAGTATATTTCAGTGCTGCAGATTTGTGTGTCCTCCCCTATAAATCAGCAACGCAATCCGGAATAAAAGCAATGTGTGACGTCTTTCATTCACCTGTATTGGTGAGTCGAGTGGGGGGCTTACATGAGGAAATCACCGAGAATGAAAACGGATTTGTCATTCGGGATGCTTCAGCATTATCACTGTCGCAGCAAATTGAAGAAATATTTTCAGATTCTCGCATCGAAATTGTCACGCAAAATATCCAAAACCAACTTGAAAATATGCAAAATGAGTGGGATGAATTTGCAGATTCAGTGCTCAAATTTGCCGACATGATTCAACATTCGAAAAAATCACACTGATTATCTTGTCGATTGTTCATGAAAGGCAAATTTTATTTGACTTTCAGGATACTAAATTCTATATTTGCAACCTTAATTAAATTTCAAACACGAATTAACATGCGTTTAAAAGGATTTTTTTGGTTTCTGACGATTGTATTGACTGCTGTATGTGTATACCAGCTGTCTTTTACTAGTGTAGCAAGTAGCGTAGAACGCAAGGCAGAAAAAGAAGCCGTACTTAAAGTTGAACAACTTAAAAGAGAAGCAAAAGAAACAGGTGATTCTGTTCTATTGCCAAATAACACCAAAATTGACATCTTCTCTCCAGAAGGTGCTGAATTAGCGAAATCTGCTTACATCAATGAGATTTTACGCTCGAAAGCAGAGAAACCAGTGTACCCGGTTTTAGGTGCGACATTTTCAGAAGTAAAAAAACTTTCCTTAGCATTTGGACTCGACCTTGTAGGTGGAATGAGTGTGACCATGGAGATTTCTTACCCAGACTTAGTTCGTTCACATGTAAAGAATCAAAAGGATCTTAAGTTTACGAAACCATTTGAAGCTGCAATGGCTACATATGGTCGTAATGGCGGTGATTTCTTAGATATTTTTATTGCTTCTTACCAAAAAATCAACAAAGGACTTCCGTTGAACTACATCATCAAGGCGGATGGTTTAGGAATCAAGTCCTCAGATAGTGATATCGAATCTTATTTCCGAAAGTTGATTGCATCTTCAATGGACGGAGTAGAGCAAATCATTAGTCGCCGTATCAACCAATTTGGTGTAGCACAACCGAACATTCAACGTGATTTGTCTACAAATAGATTGTACATCGAACTTCCAGGAGTACAAGATGAAAATACAGTTGCTAAAAAAATTCAATCAACTGCGAACTTAGAGTTTTTTGAAACGTACATGCCAGATCAACTTCAAATCCAATGGCAAGACGCAAGTCGTTTGTCAACACAAGAACAAATGGAGGAAGTTGCTGAAGTAGTTGCAGATACAGCAGCGAAAGATACAACCGTCGCAGAAGTTAAGCCAGATGCTGGTCTTTCATTGAAAAATATGAATAACAAAACGAAATCATTGGCTGAGTTGGTTAAACCAGTAGGTGGATTCGCTATGGGATATGCAGAGTTAGCTGATAAATCGAAAGTTGATCAGATATTACGTCGCCGCGATGTACAACGAGCATTCCCTGAAGATGTTCAATTCATGTGGTCAGCAGAACCTGAAAAAGTTGACGATAAATCAAAGAAAACAGCTTATTTCCTTTATGCTTGTCGCATCCCAGAAGGTGGTAAAGCTCGTGTGAATGGATCTCATATCTCTAAAGCGTCGACTGGATTTGATTCCCAAGATGGTAAAATTACTGTTGATTTGGAAATGACAGCTGAAGGTTCTGACGAGTGGGGAAGAATGACAACAGAAAACAAAGATCGTATCATTGCGATTTCCATGGATAGTGTTGTTTACAGTGCTCCACGCGTAATCAATCCAATTACAACAGGTAGAACACAAATTTCTGGAAGCTTTACGTTCCAAGAAGCAGAAGACTTAGCCGGACTATTAAATGGTGGAGCTTTACCTGCACCATGTGTTATCAAAGAATTACAAAAAGTCGGTCCAACAATTGGAGCTGAAAACTCACAAGCAGCATTGATTTCATTTGCAGTTGCTTTCTTGGCTGTATTGATTTACATGTTCTTCTATTACGGTAAAGCTGGATTTGCAGCGAACATCGCCTTGACAGTGAACGTAGTGTTGATATTCGGATGTTTGGCTTCATTTGGAGCGGTATTAACATTGGCCGGTATCGCAGGTATCATTTTAACAATTGGTACAGCGGTCGATGCGAATATCTTGATCTTTGAACGTGTTCGTGAAGAACAAGCTGCTGGTTTGGATTTAACATCGGCTATTGGTGTTGGATTTAGAAAGGCTTTACCATCAATCATCGATGCAAACGTAACTCACTTCTTGGTTGCCTTGATTTTGAAAATCTTTGGAACAGGTGAAATCGAATCTTTCGCAACAACCTTAATCATCGGTATCTTTACTTCATTATTCTCCGCAATTGTTATCGGTGAGTTGATCATCAATACTTGGTTGGCAAAAGGAAAATCAGTTTCTTTCAATACAACGTATTCAAAAGGCTTATTCCAGAACTTTAATTTCAATTGGGTTGGAAACCGAAAGTATTTCTACATCTTCTCTATTTCGGTTACGATTATCGGAATGATTGGACTTTTCTCTCGCGGATTAAAGCAAAGTGTTGAGTTTACCGGAGGATATACTTTCTCTGTTAAATTCGATAAAAAAGCAGACATCGAATTCATTCGCACAAACTTAGAAAAAGTGTTGGTGGAGAATAACGAAATTGCTTCTATCGACTTAAAAACAAAATCCAACGACTATAATGTAGACATCGTAACGAACTACATGTTAAAGAAAGATGGAGCGATGGAAGAAGTTAAAACGAAATTAACACAAGGATTAAATGCGTGTGATGCAAAATTAGGCAGCCACAAAATTACGGGTCAACGTTTTATTTCCGCTTCTGTATCAAGTGAATTATGGTCGTCTTCGGCGATTGCCTTGTCATTAGCGATGTTAGCAATCTTCGCATACATCTTGTTGCGTTTCGGACACTGGCAGTATTCAATTGGTGCCATTGTTGGATTGGCGCATGATGCATTCTTCGTTATTTCGATTTTCTCGTTACTTCATGGTTACTTACCATTCAGTTTGGATGTGAATCAGGCCTTCATAGCTGCGATCTTAACGGTTATCGGTTACTCGATGAATGATACCGTGATTGTGTTTGACCGTATTCGTGAGAACTTACGTAAGAGCTCAGGTTCGGAGAGCCAACACGAAATCATCAATCGTTCATTGAACAAAACATTGAGTCGTACCTTCAACACATCCATGATCTTGTTTGTGGTTGTTTTGATCATGTTCATCTTCGGTGGACCTGCAATTAAAGGATTCTTGTTTGCCATGCTAGTAGGAGTTGTTATTGGTACTTACTCTTCACTTTGTGTAGCAACACCAATTTTGATTGACTTCTCTAAAAAATTGAAAGCATAAGCTTCTTCAAAATTTTTGAAAGCCGTCCAATTGGACGGCTTTTTTTTTGTTAAAATAATTTGGATGAAAAAAAGATTGCCTGTCTTCTGTATTTCTGATGTTTCTTAAATTGCACAGACACAGGTAATACGTTCCGATTTTAAA
>CANMFV010000099.1 GCA_947496835.1 Flavobacteriales bacterium
CACATCCTGCAGTGTCTAAAGCAAAGAATCCGGCTTGAACATTTGTCATTTGAATGTAGTCATTCAGCGTGGTAATTCCAGTACAACCAGCGGAAGTGGTAAGTGTCAGTGAGACATCGTAAAAGCCACTTTGAGTGTATATGTGCGGTGGTGGAGTTAATCCAGTATAAGTTTGACCATCACCAAAGGTCCAAACATACGTTCCTGGTACCGTCGTGGTACTTGTGAACTGAATGGAACCCGGTGCACAATTAGAAGTTGGATTCGCGCTAAAAATCGGATTTGTATTTGCTTGAATGGTGATGGGCTGAGTGATGGTCGACGTACATCCTGAACTCGTGTTTTGTGAGGTGAGTTGTACGGTATATGTACCGGGAGCGTTGAAAGAGAAGGAAGGATTTTCCAAGGAACTTGTTCCTTGTGTCCCAAAATTCCAACTCCACGCATTCGCGCCGGCAGTTGAATTATCTTGAAAAGAAATGGCTTGTCCGACGCAACCAAAAGTTGGTGCTGTAATTCCAGCTTGGAAATTCGCTACTTGGATGGTTTGTGTACTGTTTGCAACACAGGAGGTGTTTGTATTCGTCACATTCAAGGTAATTGTATAACTTCCTGCGGTGTTATAGGTGATATTCGGTGGATTTGCAGCAGAAGAATTTTGACTATTCCCAAAATTCCAGGCATTGCTAAAATTTGCTCCACTTGAAGAACTATTGACAAAAGACAAAGTCAGTGGAACGGTGCAACCTAATCCGTTGACTGAGAAAGCAACAATAGGCAAGGGATTGACTGTAATGAAAGCTGATTTTATTTCAGCGTCTACTATTCCGTTGCCGTTTGTTACCACTAATGTGACGGTAAATGTTCCGGCTGTGCTAAACGCGTGCGATGGACTTACTTGGGTGGAAAGTGCGCCGTCTCCAAAGTCCCAAGCATTGGAAACAATGGCACTCATACCATTGGTCGTAGAAGTATTTGTAAAGTTGACTGGGACTCCAACACACACGATCAAAGGGTTTGCAGTAAAATTAGCTGTAGGTGTCTGTGCACGCGAAAAAAACGTAAAAGCAAGTAGAAATACAGCTAGTAATAAACGCATGCGGATAGTTGGTCAGTTCAGGTATTTGCATTAACGCAAAAAATCAAGTTAAAGTTGCTTGAAAGCTAATTTTAAATTGAAATATTTCACCTTTTCATCGTTTGCCTATTCATCCATGAATAGCTGTTTTTAAAACAGTTGTGAATGAAAGATAACTAAAGGATTTTATTTCGGCAAAGCCATTTCCATTCCAGGGAAAAATACATATCCCATAATCAGTGGATTGAAAACAAAATATTGACATTTCACAAGTTCTCCATTTGGCAATTGACACCAAAACTTATTCATATCCATGTTCTCCATTTCACCAAACTCATTTCGTTGCGCTTCTTTCGTTGCAATTTTGAACATGCGTAATTTAGTCGTTTTACCTTTTTTCTCTTTCAAAGAAAGCACACAGAAAGGTGTTGTTTGTTTTAGACTATCACATTGTTTTTTTGATAATTCATAGTTTGCCAATTCAAAATGAATTTTCTTATATCCTTGTAAATAACGGTAAATGTTCAGCGTATCAACACCCGGTATTTTTTTCCCATTTTGGGTGAGCGTAAATCGATTTCCTTTTGCTTTAAGGTTAAAATTGCGGTTTCGTTCCGTTGGATATTTGATGTCAACACTCGCAATTTCCTCCATTTCTAATTCGAAGATATTTGTGCACGCCCATTTTCTTGGGTCAGCAAAGAAACGCGGTTCAATGATCCCGGTCATTCCTTTAATTTGCATCATTACGGGACTTTCACTCTTGCCATTTTCTGCTGTTTCCAATAACATGATTTGTCCATTATGGTCTTGCGCAGAGGGACCAATATACCATGTTTTCGTCCATTCACCGTCTTGGAAAATTTCCACTTTCGTATGACTTGACGACATTAGTTTAACAAATTGTTTGTGACTATTATCCGATAAATAGCCTTTTAATGAAATGTTCCCTAGTGCTTCAAGGATGTAATGTGCACTCGATTGCATGATACAACCACCATTTTTATCCGTCCATTCGTTTCCTTTTCTAACGAGAGTAAAGGAATTTGAGAACGCATCAGAAATAATGATTTTTGTCACCGAATTCGTGTCTTTTACTGCAAATTCAATGTATTCAGAATCTGTGACACCGTCCTTACGCGTTAAATCAATTGCAAGCCAACCAAGAATGATAAGAAGTACAGATAAGGAAATGAGGATGACTATTTTTTTCATGTATGTTTATTTTCTAGCGTAACGTCGCGTTCGAATGAAGTTCATTAAAATGCTCAGTAAGATTATAATTCCTAAAGGCAAAAGCATATTTATGGTTTTATAGTAACCAGCAAACTTCTTCACTTTTTCTTTGTCAATCTCTTTTATATCAATTTGTCGGCTTCGGATGTCAAGGACCGAATTATCTCCCATCATATAATCGACGATGTTTTGAAAAAGATCTTGATTACCGTAATACAATGAAATACGTTGTTGGTATAGATCATAGTCCATTTTCAACTCATTAAATCCATTCGGACGATACAAGTAATTCAAGCCTTTTGGATTAGGTATCGAGTCGTACGTGTTTGCGAAAAAAGTACCGTTTCCAATGACCAAAACCTTGCTTTCTTTTTTGCTTTTAGCTTGAAACGCATATTTCTTTGGTAAGTTTTTTACAAACTCTGGTGGTAAACGATTGTTATAGTGGGAGTTAAAGTATCCTTCTGCCATTCCTCCAAGGCATAATTTGTTGATAGGATCTTCTGGGTTATCCACTAATTTGGGCGATTTACCGTAATTCAGTGGTAAACCAAGGTTCACAAATGGTTGTAAACCGGAAGGGATGGAGTTCGAAGATGAGGTAAGTAAACTGGTTTGCTTCATATTTGGCAGGTCAACAAAACTCACTTCGTTGGCGTACTTCAGTAAAATTGGATCTACGTTTCGGGTGATTGGATGTTTGGATGGGGTAGCCATCACGTGAAAAAACCAGGGGATGAATGTTGATTCTGCAAAAGGGACGATTTTTGGAGAACACTGTACATCCATCATGTAATTTTCATGGATTTTAATTCCGTAATCGAATAAAAGTCGGTCCAATTTTAAGTTTTTTCTCATGGAGTGTGTCATTCCACGCGCCATGAGAGTGTCCTCATTGTGTTCCAGCGTGTTCATAAAGACCATTAATTTCCCGCCACGCATGACGAATTGATCTAGAATGTACAAACTACTATCTGAGTAAGGTATACGTGGATTCGCGATAATGACACCATCTACGTCGTTTAAAGCAGCAATTGAATCGCTTAAAGTCACATCCGAAAGTGTAAAATAGGGAGCTAACAACGCTCTAGCCCGCATTGTTTGTTGGTAGGTCAATTCACCGTGTCCTTGCAGGAAAGCAATTCTCGGCTTATTGACTTGAGTCAAACGGCGCATGCTTGCAATCAAATTATACTCGAGGTTATTGAGAGACGTCTCAATGATTTCTGCCATATCCTCTAAACTGTTTGGATGTCCCGGTTGTGTTCCTGGTAAGAATTGCACCATGTTTTCTTTGGTAATACCATTTACGGTATAACTCATAATAGCACCTGGAAACAACATCACTTTACTTTGTGTTCCATCCTTCATGTACAAAATTTCGAGGGGCATAATTCCTTTCCCTTTGTCGTACAATTGTGCGCGCATGGCATTGACTTCTTCCTCTGAACCGACATTGATATCAGAAAATAAGTATTCAATGCGATTTCCAGCCACACGTTTGAAATCTTGAAGTTTATCTTTTAATGCGGTTTGAAAGTGCTTGATTTCGGAGGGCATGTTCCCTTCAAGGTAGATTTGAATGCTGATGCGGTTTTCGAAATTATCCGTGTTCGATAGGAATTTTTCGGTGCTGTTTGCCAAGGAGTAACGTTGATCCTTGGTCATGTCTATTTTGTAATAGATTAACGAACCTATTACATTCACTAATACAATCGCTACACCTATAAATGCGAGAACAGTCCAATTGAAAAGTCCTTTTGTTAGATTCTTTTTCATGTTATTTTTTCAATGTTTTAATCACCGTTAAAGCGGCGAATAAGAACAACATATTCAAGGAAACGAAGTAAATGATGTCACCTGAATCAATGACTCCTTTTTTAATCGAATCATAATGAAAAGCAATTCCCACATACTTGATAAAATAGTCTAGTCCACCAAACTGACTGAAATTTCCTAATAAATTAAAACCATCGTAAAATACCCAACACAAGAACATCGCTAATATAAACGCAACAATTTGACTGTTGGTGAGTGATGAGGCGAAAATTCCAATGGAAACAAAAACGGCGCCCAGTAAAATGAGTCCAACATAAGAAGTTATCGTTGCTCCAGCATCGATGTTACCAACTGGTTTTCCAAGGTTATACATGGAAATAAAATAGATGACTGTAGGGATAATCGCAATGATAAGAAGTGCTACTCCAGCCAGATACTTTGCGAAAATGAGTTTGAAGTCAGAGATTGGTCTAGTTAATAATAACTCGATTGTACCCGTTCTTCTTTCCTCTGCAATGGAACGCATGGTGATAGCTGGAATGAGAATAAAGAAAATAACAGGTGATAAATTGAAGAAAGGAATCATGTCAGCTTCCGTTCCCTCGAGTAAGTTTGTATTGTAGGTAAGTACCCAGTGAAAAAGTCCGCAGGTAATTAAATAGATGAGGATAAATACATATCCAATCACGGAACTAAGAAAACTATTTATTTCTTTAAAAAACAGAGCGCGCATAAGATGATTTCAATCTTCAAAAATAAGAATTTTACCCGTACGTTGAACAGACCAATGAAATGGTTAAATAGAAAATATTTTTCAAAAAAAAATCCCGCGAGAGGCGGGATTTTAATGATGAGAATGTACTACTATGCTTTTTTTACATTGATTGCATTCAAACCTTTA
>CANMFV010000100.1 GCA_947496835.1 Flavobacteriales bacterium
CAACCACTAGACCCAGCACTTATGTTGAAAAAAGTAAAGATATCCGTTCTAATGGCTGTTTTTAATACCGATTTCTCTTTTATCAAACGAGCAATTGATTCCGTTTTAAATCAGGATTTTCAAGATTTCGAACTGCTCATTATCGATGATGGAAGTACCCAAAATAACCGTGAGGCACTGATGCAATACGTGGAGCAACACGAGGATAAAATAATCTACATTCGTCACAGCAATCGCGGTCAATCTGCGTCCATCAACCGCGGTGTACTTTACAGCATGGGCGAGTACATTACCATCTTGGATAGTGATGATCAATACAAAGCGAACCATTTAACCGAATGTTTGAAAGAAGTCGAAAACGTAGATTTGATTTGCTCCACAACAGAAACAATCGTTGATACCGTGGAAGATTATTACGTTCCAGACAAAAATGACCAAACGAAACTCATTCATTTAGATGACGTCATCTTGTTCGGTACCTTATTCGGGATAAAAAAAGTGTTTACAAGCATAAATTTCAGACATGGATTCGCTGCGGATGCCGATTTTTACGAAACGGCAGGGACTCAATTTCGTGTGAAGAAAGTTGATTTAAGAACTTACATTTATCACCGGAACATGCCGGATAGTATTTGCTCTACGATCAAAAAAGCGAACGTACTAAATTCTTGATCGATGTCTTCATTTGATATCCAGAATTCCCCAACAAATCGCAACCTCATCATGGCTTGTCACATTACCGGCGTCTATGACGTAAACCGGAATGAAACCCTCAACGATGACAACTATGAATTGGTGCGTACTTGGGCGGAATCGATAGCCGACAAAAAGCTACACGGCATCATCTTTCATAACAACTTCAGCGCGGAAACCTGCCAGAAATATGAAAATGAATGTATTTCATTTATCCACATCAACTACAACCAAGCATTCAATCCAAACGTCTTTCGATATTTTGTTTACCGTGATTTTTTGGAGAAAAATATTGAACTGTTTGACAATCTTTTCGTGACGGATATCTCTGATGTTACGCTCGTTAAAAATCCATTTACCGAAGCATTTTTTACGGAAAATCCAGAGTCCATTTTTTGCGGGGACGAGCCCAAAATCCTGAATAACGAATGGATGAACGAGCATTCCACTCACCTGCGTAACAACCTACCGGACTATGCCGACTATGAAAAGTCCTTCGGCGATGAAACCCTGCTAAATTGTGGCGTAATTGGCGCCAATGCTCCCCTATTCTTTGAATTCATTCAACAATTGTGTGACATTCATGAAAGAGGAAACCGCGAGAATAAAACGGCTTTTACAGGAGACATGGGTGCATTTAATTATTTGGTTCGAACGAAATTCAACGAAAACCTTAAGCACGGAGCACCCGTGAACACTGTTTTTAAAGGCTACGAAAACGACCGTCAAGATTGTTGGTTTCGACATAAATAGCATTTCGCAGCATCCGGATATTCCGAAAAAACAAAGATCCATTTTCTCTTTCCTAGAATAAAAACGAATTATCTGCGTTAGTTAATTGGACCAATTCGATTCCAAAGGATTCATAAAAATAGCGGCTCATTCATTTTATACGTAATTATTTTTTATTTTTACACGTAAACTTATGATGATGAACACAAAACTCACCTTAAATCTGAATGCCGAGATTATTCACGAGGCAAAAACATATGCCAAAAGTCAACAGGTTAGTTTGTCTAAATTGATTGAAAACTACTTGAATTCATTGATCTCTGATAAAAGAAACGACGAGGATCAAATCTCTGATTTTGTCAAAAGCATGTCCACCAAAACGAAGCTTCCGGCAGATTTTGATGCTAAAAAGGAACGTTTAACGCACCTAGAAAAGAAATACAAATGAGTAGATTGTTTTTGGACACCAATGTCATACTGGATTTGTTAGCGCACCGAGATCCTCACTTCGATTCCATTGCTAGATTGGCAACATTAGCCGATCAAAAGAAACTGGTCCTGGTATCCTCTCCCCTTTCTTTTACTACGGTTGATTTTATCCTAAATAAATATGAGTCCGAAGAATCCGTTCGCACCAAACTACGAAAGTTTAAAATTATTTGTGAAGTCTGTGAGGTCAATGAAGAAACCGTGGAAAAAGGATTGAATTCTTCATTCAAAGATTTTGAGGATTCCGTTCAATATTACAGTGCTTTACAAGCGAATTGTTCTGTGATCATCACACGAAACGGAAAGGACTTCAAACATTCCAACATTCCCGTCATGACAGCGGGAGAATACTTAAAAAGATAGTCACCCTTTTTCGACTAAACGTCCCCTCCTGACATTCAACATCTTCCTTTGCGGTGAATATTCAACTTCCTCTAGCATTAAATCTTAATCGAAATATCCGCCCCTACTTCCCAAATCCAAAAGGCAGCAAGTCATTCACAGAATGAAGAATGATCGTGCGCTTGTCCTGATTCACCAAAATCACACGAATCTTTTTTGCTTGACGGTTTTCGGTTTCCAACATGACTTGACGACAAGAACCACATGGGGATAATAAAAACTCACTCGGCATAAGTTCACCACGTGCAACTACGCAAATCGTTTCGATGGATTCCGTTGGATAATTTGCTCCGGCGTAAAAGAGTGCAACACGCTCTGCACAAAGTCCGGATGGATAAGCAATGTTCTCTTGGTTATTTCCTTTTAAAGTGAGTCCATTCGACAAACGAACCGCCGCGCCGACCTTAAATTCACTATACGGAGCATAAGCCATATCCATCGCCTCATAGGCTAAATCAACCAAAAGAAGGTCAGATTCTGCTAGGTTTTCCCAGGTGGAATGAAGCTCGTAATCAAAGTGAAAGGATTTTTGCATAAAGGCTTCAACGGGCATTTTATTATGTTGTTACAATTATTCAAGTATTCGCTGGATTTTTTCAAAGATCTCCGCCGCATTTTTCTTAACTTCGTGTCCTTAAATTAATTTAAATGCAATCTTTAGAAGAAAAAGCGAGCTACGGTGTAGGAATGAGCATCGGTGAAAGTTTGAAGAATCAACAACTAGAACACATCAACGTAAACTTGATGATGCAAGCCATTCAGGCGGTTTTCAATAATGAAACAACTGCTTTAACTCCGGAAGAAGCAAATATTTTTATCCAACAATACTTGGATGAGAAAAAAAATGCGGCCTTCAGCGAAAACAAAACACAAGGTGAAGCATTTTTAGCCGAAAACGCGAAAAAAGAAGGCATCCACCAAACCTTTTCTGGTTTGCAATACGAAATATTAACAGCCGGTGATGGCGCCAAACCAGCAGCAACGGATAATGTTACCGTTCATTACCATGGAACGTTAATCGATGGAACCGTTTTCGATAGCTCCATGTTACGTGGAACACCAGCAACATTTGGTGTTCACCAAGTAATCCCAGGATGGACAGAAGCATTGCAATTGATGTCCCTTGGATCTAAATTCCGCTTATACATTCCACAAGAATTGTCTTACGGTGCTAATCCACATCCAGGTGGACCAATCCAACCATTTAGTGCCCTTATTTTTGAAGTTGAACTTTTAAACATTAACTAATGATCCGTTATTCCCTATTTATCGCCTTATTCCTTATTCTTCAAGCATGTGGAGGAGAAGAGAAAGTTGAATTGAAAACCATCCAAGAGAAATACTCTTATGTGCTAGGGTGTGAAATCGCTAAACCTTTTATTTCAGAAAGTCCGTTCAACAAAATGGACAAAGAAAAATTAGTGGAAGGATTTAAAAGTAAAGTTGCTGATTCTGAATTTGAAGGACTTTCTAAAACCGTTACAAAATGCATCGGTAAGACAGGGAAAGAGTTCAATGAAAAATTCAATGTAGAAGGTTCATTGGCTGTTGGAAAAATAAACCGACAACGTTTTGAAGGATACTTCAAGGATTTAGATGCCTTGCCATTGATTGATATTAAAATGGTCGAAAAAGGATTCTCGGACGGACTAAATAAATTAGACATCGAGGTCTTGAAAAACGAAGACCGCAAAAAAATCATGGCTGCATTCGAAGTGGAAATGAATAAAAAATATGCAAAAATCACAGAACAGTTCAAAGCAGCTGGAGAAGGATTCTTGGCAATGAACAAAACAAAACCAGGAATCATCACAACGGCGAGTGGACTTCAATATCAAGTCATTAAAACGGGTAAAGGAGCACATCCAACAGCAACTTCTACCGTAAAAGTTCATTACCAAGGAAGCATTCCTGAAGGCGGTATCTTTGATGGATCCATTGGTAGAGAACCAGTTTCATTTGTTTTAAATCAAGTGATTCCAGGATGGACAGAAGGAATTCAATTAATGAATGTTGGATCAAAATACAAATTCTTCATTCCTCAAGAATTAGCTTACGGCGGAAATCCTCCACCGAACACCATCATCAAGCCGTATTCTACACTTATTTTTGAAGTTGAATTAATTAGCATCGAAAAAAGTGAAACACCAGATTTAGGAATTACTCCTCAAGGAATTCGCTAAAAAAATTGTATTTTTGATTCAAACAAACTCAAATGGTCAAACATTTTCTCTCCCTTCTTTTTTTGGCAGCATTATTCCTGCAAAGCTGTTCCGAAGATGTGAAACTAGCCGGTGACTTCAAAGAAACGGCTATTGTCTATGGTTTGTTAGATCAAGCTGACTCCATGCATTACGTGAAAATAACGCGCGCATTCATTGGGCCAGGAAATGCACTTGACATTGCTCAAATTGCTGACTCGAGTTATTTTGACCAAGTTGACGCAACAGTTTCGGAAGTCGTGAACGGAACGATTACCCGCACATGGATTCTAAAAGACACACTCATTCAAGACAAGGATACGAACGGTTTTTTCTACGGTCCTGAGCAAAAAGTATATTATTTCAAAACATTGCCAACCGGTGTAAACGAAGTTGTTCAAACGTCACCAGATCCCATGAAATCGTCTTTGAAACCTACCGCTCGATACCGCTTTTCTGCA
>CANMFV010000101.1 GCA_947496835.1 Flavobacteriales bacterium
AAAGCAGGATTCAAAAAAGTATACGACTTAGAAGGGGGATTCGATTCTTGGAAGGACTAATTGAATAGAGGGATTGTTTAGGCAATCCCTCTATCTTTAAATATCTATTTAACATAATATTAATTATAGCTCAATTATATAATTCTGGAGTTAAAATGAACTCTATTGATTTTCCTTTGTTTATAGGCTATTAGCGTTACAACTACACATTTACAGTAACTTTGTTTTATGCACACAACGGATTCACAAACTTTAAATGATTTAGAATTTGAACTCATTCGCGAATGGTTGGAATCTTTTTGTGTAGGTCCAAGTGCAAAAGCTACAGCGCAAAAATTAACACCTGGAAATCGTTTCAAACAAATACGTTTGGATTTGAATCGATTAAACGAATTTAAATCGATTCGAATTCACGGAGAGAAATTTCCAGCTTTGGATTTTGAAGAACTAGAAACGGAAATTCGTTTATTAGGTATTCAACAAGCGGTAATTCCGATTGAAGGATTTAGGCGTCTGTATCAAGCATCGGATTTAGTCAATCACATCATTCAGTTTTTTGATAAAGCACTTTTTACATATCCTTTACTAAAGGAACTTACTAGCGATGTTTATTTCACGAAAGAAATTCTAACTGAAATTGATAAAGTCTTTGACCGTGCGGGAAATGTGAAGGATGATGCTTCTCCATCCTTAAAAGAAATACGTGGACGCATTCGTTCCTTGCGCGCGCAAATTAACCGCAATTTTGACCGTGAATTACGCAAATACAGCAAAGACAAAGTTCTAGGTGAAACGCTCGAGGGATTCATTAATGATCGACGTGTATTAACGGTACAATCTACATTTAAGCGAAAAGTTCTAGGGAATATTCATGGTTCCAGTAAAACGGGTAGTTTGACCTTTGTTGAACCAGTCGTAAACGTTCCATTGAACAATGAATTGGAATTCCTTTTCGATGACGAGCGCAAAGAAATTCACCGCATATTACAAGTGTTAACAGCAACCATAACACACTTCAAACCCTTGATTGAAGCCTATCAAAAATTGCTGGTTCAATTAGATTTTATCAATGCGAAATGTAAGTTGGCACTAGATTTAAATGCCAATTTACCGTCCATTGGACAAATAGCGGGATTCCACTTAAAAGATGCCTTCCACCCTATTTTATGGAAATCCAATCAAGCTTCAGGAAAATCTACGTTTCCACAGTCTGTATCGATGAGTCCAACATCTCGTTTGTTGGTGATTTCTGGCCCCAATGCAGGCGGGAAAAGCATCACGCTTAAGACCATCGGATTGTTGCAAATGATGCTGCAAGCTGGATTATTGGTTCCTGTAAGTGAAAACAGTATCATGTGTTTTTTTAGCACGATTTTATCAGATATTGGAGATAATCAATCCATTGAAAATGAATTAAGTACATATTCTTACCGTTTGCAAAGAATGAAGTACTTTTTAGAGGTAGCCAATCATCAATCTTTGTTGCTTTTGGATGAATTTGGAACTGGTTCAGATCCAGAATTAGGAGGCGCTTTAGGTGAAGTATTTTTCGAGCAAATTTATCAATTGAAATCATTCGGAGTCATTACGACGCATTATGGAAATATCAAGTTAAGAGCCAGTGAATTGCCACATGCGCAGAATGGGTGTATGTTATTCAATGAAACGAATTTACAGCCTTTGTATCAGTTTTCTATTGGTCAACCGGGAAGTTCGTTTACTTTCGAAGTCGCTCAAATGAATGGCATTTCCAAGGAATTAATTGAAGATGCAAAAAGCAGGTTGGATCAGAAGAAAGTGAAGTTGGACACCTTGTTGAATTCCTTACAAAAGGAACGCAATCAGCTCATTGAAAAATCAAATAAATTTGACCGCGTTTCCACTGAAGCCATTCGTGCCAAAGCAGAATACGAATCAAAGGAATCTAAATTGGATACTAGGTTAACACAAGTCAATCAAGTTACAGAAGTTAACAGTAAACAATTGCAAGCAGGAAAGAAAATGCTGCAATTCATCGAGCGTTTCAATGCGAAATCTAGGAAAAAAGATGTGAATGCTGTTTTGTTTCAAGAATTAACGCAGTTTCTTCGTTTGGAGAAGTCCAAGACAGAAATCAAAAAACAAGAAACGATAGAGCCGAAAAAGCCAACGAAAAAACAAATAGAGAAGGTTGAAACATATCAACAAGAATTGATCAAAGTAGGTTCGCAAGTCCAATTGATTCAAACGAATCGAATCGGTGTTGTCGAAGAAATGAAAGGGAAGCAACTCTCCGTAATATTTGGACACACACGAATTAAACTTAGTTTGGACAAGCTTCGCTTTCTAAAAAACTAAGGCCTGAGGTATTTATTCAAAAATAAATTCTTTGTAATCCGTTATTTGTCGCAATTATGCAATAGAAATCTATTGGAAATCCGTAAATTTGCGCAAATTTTTCACCTAAACAACACGAAACAGCATGAGTACAGCATTAGGAAATCACATTTTAGTAGAATTTATGAATTGCGATCCACACGTAATGAACGATGTGGCAGCTATCGAACGTGACATGGTTGGAGCAGCAAAAAAAGCTGGTGCAACAGTGATTAACTCTACTTTTCACCATTTCTCTCCATACGGAGTTTCTGGTGTCGTGGTAATCCAAGAAAGTCACTTGGCGATTCATACGTGGCCTGAATATGGTTATGCGGCTGTTGACTTATTTACTTGTGGTGAAATGAATGCATGGATTTCTTTCGATCACTTGAAAGAATGTTTCGGTTCAAAATCTTATTCAGCGATTGAATTAAAAAGAGGTTCAGTCAATTTATTGCAACGCAATGATTTCGATATTTCTTCTGCTCGCGAGAAAGCTGCTGAATGGAGAAATCCTGAGTTTTACACACGCAACGTTTGGTTTACAGATAAAGACGAAGATCAAGCATTGTCTCTGCGTTTTACAGGTGATGTGATGGTAGATGTTCAATCTCCCTTCCAACGTGTGCGTATTTTGGAATCCTTAAAATACGGTAAAATGTTGGCGTTAGACGATATGGTCATGACAACAGAAAAAGATGAATTCCATTACCATGAAATGATCTCTCACCCTTCCCTATTCACTTTGCGTAATGCGAAAAACGTATTGGTAATTGGCGGTGGAGACGGTGGGACTGTAAGAGAAGTATTGCGTCACACGAACATTGAGAAAGTAACGATGGTAGAAATCGACGGAGAAGTGATTGAGGCATGTAAAGTACATTTACCTCAAATTGCCGCTTCATTCGATGATCCACGTTTAGAATTAATTGTTGACGATGGAATTGAGTTCGTGAAGCAGGCAAAACAAGGAGAATATGACATCATCATCGTAGATGGATCTGATCCAGTTGGGCCAGCAGAAGGATTATTCTCCGTAGAATTCTACACAAATTGCTACAACGCCTTGAAAGCGGAAGGAATTCTTGTTGCACAAGGTGAATCTCCGAAATTCAATGAAAAAGCATTTTCGGAATTGAATCATGCGTTACAAGGTATTTTTGGTGAAAACAATGCACCTGTTGGATTATTCTTTGTTCCTACCTACCCTACTGGTATGTGGAGTTTCCAATATGGAATCAAAGGAAATTGTCATCCGAAAAACGTCCAAAATTTAGATGAAATCCGTCAGTTTGTTGCTGATCAAGGATTACGTTACTACAATGAGGACATTCACTTTGCGACGTTTGCGACGCCAAACTTTGTAAAAACATTATTACGTAAATAATTAGTCGGAAGCGACAACAGAACTTAAATAAACAATTGAGTATGCAAATTTCAGCAAACAAGGTAGTTACGTTAAAATACAAACTATCGAATCATTCAACTGGTGAGCAGATTGAAGAAACAAACGAAACGAATCCACTTGTATTTTTACATGGTGTTGGAAGTTTAATTCCTGAATTCGAACAAAATCTTGTGGACAAAACAGTTGGTGACACGTTCGATTTTCACATCATTGCAGCAAATGCTTACGGTGATCATGATCCTCAGCACATGGCAATGATTCCTACGAATATTTTCCACGATGAGGAAGGTAAATTTGATGAACAAATGTTTCATGTTGGTGCTTTGGTTCCAATGAGTGATAACGATGGAAATCAATTGCGAGGTAAAATCGTTGAAGTGGATGCAGAAAATGTAAAAATGGACTTCAATCACCCATTAGCTGGAACGGATTTGCATTTTGTTGGAGAAGTATTAGAAGTACGTGAGGCATCTGAAGAGGAAATCGCACACGGACACGCACACGGTCCAAACGGTCACGAGCACTAAGAACTTACAGAAAATCAGATTATTATCTTTGTATTGCGGAATTTTTTATACTTTTCGGAACTTTAAAGTGAAAAGCATAGAAATTCATGGCAACAATATTTGAAACAAGGTTAATTGGAAATATCGGAAAAGATGCATTGATGAAAACAATGGATCGTGGCATTATTGCCATTAATTTTCCGGTAGCTCATAACAAAAACTGGAAGGATAAGCGCACGGGTGAGGTAAAAACCAAGACAACTTGGGTAAATTGCACTATTTGGAAACGCGAAGGATCCAACATGCGTATTGTCGACTTTTTAAAACGTGGAGCTATGGTGGAAATCATCGGCACTCCTTTTTCTAAAGCGTTTCAACACGAAGATGGTACCATTCGCTCTGAGATTCGCTTAAACGTTTCGAAATCGAATATTTTACGTCCGGCTACACGTGAAGATGAACTTTCGGAAGATTTAATTGATAATGACGATAATTCTTTTGAAACTTCCTTAGATGACTTCACAATGGATGAAGATGATTTTTAAGCACTTAGAAAATTGAGTAAAAAAAAGTGATTTTTTTTATCATTTCTGATTTTGATTAAATAAAAATTTATTTATATTTGCATCCTCAATCAGAGAGGAACATTCCTCCTTAGCTCAGTTGGTTAGAGCATCTGACTGTTAATCAGAGGGTC
>CANMFV010000102.1 GCA_947496835.1 Flavobacteriales bacterium
CGAATCTCTCGAAAAAGGTACAACGTAATCACTAGTTGGACTCAACATGAAATTTTTCAGTTTTTTAACGCAAGAAATTGCGATTGACTTAGGGACAGCAAACACACTTATCATCTGGAATGATAAAGTGGTGGTTGACGAGCCGTCTATTGTAGCTAAAGACATTCAAACAGGCAAGGTAGTTGCTATTGGACGAAAGGCGCAACAGATGCACGGAAAGACCCATAAGTTGATTGAAACTGTACGCCCATTAAAAGACGGTGTTATCGCCGATTTCCAAAGTGCCGAACAAATGATTCGAGGAATGATCAAAATGATTAATCCTGGGAAAAGTCTTTTTAATCCAACTTTGCGCATGGTAATCTGTATTCCTTCTGGAATTACGGAAGTTGAAAAACGAGCAGTTCGTGATTCAGCAGAACATGCAGGAGCTAAAGAAGTTTACTTAATTCATGAACCAATGGCAGCAGCTATTGGAATCGGAATTGACGTTGAAGAGCCAATGGGAAATATGATCATCGACATCGGTGGTGGTACATCCGAAATTGCTGTCATCGCATTAGGTGGAATTGTTTGTGATAAATCCATTCGCATCGCTGGTGACGATTTTACAAGTGATATTGAAGAATACATGCGTCGTCAACACAACATTCTTGTTGGTGAGCGTACGGCAGAGCAAATCAAAATTGAAGTAGGAGCAGCTTTACCTGAACTTGACAATCCGCCACCTGACTTTGCCGTAAGAGGACGAGACTTAATGACGGGTATTCCAAAAGAAATCTTGGTTTCATATGTCGAAATTGCTCATGCATTAGACAAAACGATTTCTAAAATTGAAGAAGCGATTTTAAGTGCACTTGAGTTAACTCCGCCAGAACTTTCTGCTGACATCTACAAAACAGGGATCTATTTAGCAGGTGGTGGTTCCATGCTGAGAGGACTAGACAAACGCATTTCTGCGAAAACAAAATTACCTGTGCACATTGCAGAAGATCCACTTCGTGCTGTAGCAAGAGGAACAAGTATTGCATTGAAAAACATCGATAAATACCAGTTCTTAATTAGGGATTAATAGGAACAAATAGAAATAAAAAAAAGGGCTGTTTTCACAGCCCTTTTTTGTTGTCCCTTACTTTAATATGTCCAATGCTATTTCAATTTCAAATTGAATTTTATCGGTTAGTTCTTTGTGCGCAACTCCGGTTGCTGGACCACTATACCCAGTGTGAACATGAAGTACTTTTCCATCCTTGCCAATAATGATGGTCGTGGGAAAACTCATTATGCCATTCAACATTGGAAATTGGGCTGAAGCGACATCCTTTGAGGACTGTCCCGCCAATACTAGGCCGTATTTCATTCCAATTTTTTTCTTGAAAGCCTTTAATTTTTTGCGCGTTTGTTTTTCGTTAGTTCCCACTTCATATGACAAAGCAATAATTTCCAATCCAAATTGCTCATATTGTTTATGTAATTCATTCATAAAATGCACCTCATCCAAACAATTTGGACACCACGTTCCCATGATTTGTAACACGGTCACTTTTCCTTGAGCTGTTTTTAAAGAAAAAGGCGAGCCATTTAACTGAATCATATCAGACGTATTCACTTTTTGGTCATTAACGACATAGGTCAAAGATGCCTCATTTCTCAATCGTGCAGCTGGATTTCGAACAGCAATCCAATCCGTCACATAAGAAACACCACTGTAAAACTTCCCTTTTAAGGTGTCTGACTGTAATTCTGCTTCAAATAGCATTGCCCATGAACCGTTAAAAGTGGACATGGAGAAATTTAGTCCGGATCGATTTCCGGCTATAAAACGGTAATCTCCCGTCTCGGTTAAAAAAGTACCGGCAATTTCCGTGTCCTTGCCTGCTTTAAAAATCCCAATTGCCTTCTCTTCGTCTTTCGTTCCAGATTGAAATGTCACCTCCCATGTTCCATCGAAAATAGATTCTATCGGTTTTGTTGGGTGCATATTTGGAAATCTGAGGGCAACATTCCAAGTTAAGGTTAATGGAATTATTTGTTTCACTTTTTTGTTGTGATTTATCCAATATCCCCTCGCCGACTGACCATTTTCATCCAATTTAAAAACGACATCAGCATCCTGAATGGGAAAATGCAAATAGATACTATCCTTTTTAGTGTGTGAAATCATCAATATTTCTTCTGCATCATTGACAACATAGATCTTTTTACCTTCTTGTTCGACCTTTAATTGAAATGGAATAAAGAGACGGTCATTCAGGGCCAATTCTCCTTGCCACATTCCTGTTTTCATTTTCGTGTGAGCAGAAGAAAAGTGTGACAACATAATGAGAGCTATCGATAAAAAGGATTTCATATTCATTTGTTTAAGCAAACGAAAATACGTTAATTCGTATGAATTTTAATGTGGCGTGCAACTTTTTCGAAAGAAACGCAGTCAAACAAATCGAGCATGGAGGAAATTGCATTAATTAAACAGTGTATTGAAGGGAATCCAAAAGCTCAAAAAGCGTTGTTTGACATGTTTGCCCCTAAAATGTTTTCCGTTTGTCTGCGTTATGTGAAAGACAAAATGCGCGCGGAAGATGTGCTACAAGATGCATTAGTAAAGGTCTATTCAAAACTCCCAGAGTATAAATTCGAAGGAGTATTTGAAGGGTGGATTCGGCGAATAGTCGTCAACACATGTCTAGATCAACTGCGAAAGGATAAAAAATTACTCAAAGAAATTCAAGTAGAAGAAGTATCCTACCGCATTGAACAACATGAATTCATTGCCGAAAAATTAATGGCGGATGATTTGATGAAATTAGTCCAATCTATGCCAGATGGCTACCGTGTTGTATTCAATATGTTTGCCATCGAAGGATATTCTCATCAAGAAATTGCGTCAGCATTAGGAATTACAGAAAGTACCTCAAAATCACAGTATTTGAGAGCAAGGGCATACTTGAAAGACCGTATAGAAAAAAGATAAAATGGAAGAAAAAGATTTCATAAAAGAATTATTTCAAGAAAAATTGGCACAACATCAGTCGCCAGTAAGTTCAGAATTATGGGCTTCCGTTTCATCTTCTATTTCAACTGGCCCAAGCGTAGTTGGTAGTAGTTTGTCCATTTTAACAAAATCGATCATCGGTGGATTAAGTGCCGCTGTGGTTATTGGTGGTGTTTGGATGTCGGCACAACAAAAAACATCATCGGCGAAAACTGCAAAAGCTAAAGAAATCAAAAAAACATCGGTTCAAACCGAGTCCAATGATAAAAAAGCAGGGATAAAACCAGCTTCAATTCATGCGTTTGTATTTTTAGCTCCAAAAATCACTCAAGAAGACAATGGTCCTGCATTTGGCCCGGGAATCCTACACAATGGCAGTGCCTCAAGCGGTCCTGCAATTTCTTTATCGAACCAAGAGCCCGAAGTAATTCCAATGCTTCCATTACAAACAAAGATTTCTGATCAAAGTGTCACAGCTATTTCGAAAAATACATTTGCTGTGCCGACTGATAAAGTCGATAATAAACCAAGCTCTATTGAACAAGAGGGAATCATCATTCTACCAAATATTTTTACTCCGAATGGTGACGGTAAAAACGATGTGTTCAGCATTGATTTAAGCGCTTTTGAGTTCGCGGACTATAGCTTAGTAATCCTTGACATGACGAATCACGTTGTCTTCAATAGCAATGATCCACTTGAGAGTTGGAATGGAAAGAAAGTCGATGGTGAGGTTTGTCCTATGGGTTCTTATGTCTATTATTTAACCGGAAAAACCGTTTCTGGAAAAACCATTTCAAAATATTCTACCCTGCGAATTCAGAATTGAATTTAGCGGCTAATTCTGGTGTTACTTTTATAATCCCGACATAAAAGAATATATTCCCAATAGATAAAAGTATATGTGAAACATCGTTTTTATCCATCCATGGATGTACATTTATTTTCATAAGAAAAATAAATGCAGCTGGTAACATGGCCAATACGCCGTAAGAAAAATAATGAAAAGGTGCCTGATGCTTCCGATAGAAGACCACACCTAATATTCCAGCACTTAAAATCGTTCCTAAAATCGTGTTGATAGCGATTGGTAAAAATCCTAATTCTGGCTTTTCAATTACTTGACTATTGAGGCAAATCCTTAGAAATATGCCAAGAACTATCAACAGTTTAAGAAGAGACATCGCCTTGTAAATTTTTTGAAGTGTTTTATTGAAGACAAATGAAATCATGGCCCGTTCGATACAAAATACAGCGAAAATAGCCGTTATCCAACCTGGTATTTTCCCAATTGTACCCCAATAAAAATAAAAGCCATGACCTAATCCTCCAACAAATGTGCTAATCCCTAACACAAAGAAAAAAGCCATAAACCAGTTGACAAAGGGATTTCGATTATGTTCTTTCCAAAGTTTTGTGGATAGGTAGAAACAAACCGCCGACATGAGGGTGTCAGTAATCAGCGTATTTGGTTCCATCAGTGTGAATTCACCAAATTTCCAAATTAACTTTTCATAATCTGCGCCAATAATCATTTTGCAAAGGTAATCATTTGACAATTTAATTTTTACATTCATTTGTTTGTGATTTATCATTTTCACATATTTCTTTCCAAAGCGATAATCAATTATCTTTGAAATATGCCGAGAATACTTTTTTTAATGAATGGAAGCAAAAAAGTGAGTAAAACACTTCAGTGTTTTCTTAACTCTTGTTCACTTATTCTTGAAAATCAATATCACTTTATCGCCTCAAAAAAGGAGAAAGAATTAGTCGAAATTGCAAGAAAAAATGCGTCCAACTTCGACATGATTGTCGGTATTGGAGGTGATGGCACAATCAATGAAATTTTAAATGGATTACTTACGTCGGAAGTATCGGAGTTGCCAATTTTAGCAATCATCCCTATCGGTACTGGTAATGATATATACCAAAGTTCATTTTTTCAAACATTTCATTTTGATTTA
>CANMFV010000103.1 GCA_947496835.1 Flavobacteriales bacterium
GTAGAAATACCACCACGAAAAAACCAGTTGGAAGTTGGTTTATATTCCGCAGCAAATTTTACTTGAAGTGGATGAATGACATTTTTTTCAAGTTCAGACAGAATGACCAGTTGATTGGATATACGGTAATTCATCCCTAGTCTTAAGGCACTTGCTAAACGCTCATTTAGATTTGTTGAAATTGGAGTCCTTCCGATATTCAACGCACTAAATCCAAAATGAATGCGGTCTGAAAATTTAACGAGTAATCCCAGCTCTCCGGTTAATGCTGAAGATGAACCATAGTTTTCATTCAGGCGTGTCAACTGATGATTCAATTGAATTCCCATGGATACTTTTTCACTTAATGAAAGAGCGACACCAAGTCCGTTCTTATAGGTCCGAAATTGCTGATAGCCATAAATTTGACTTCCGGCAGATAACACTACTTTTCGGATTGGTAAAGCATAAACAAGTCCTTGTGATTGCAATTCTTTTAAGCCAAATCTATTTTGATAACTGATTCCAAAAGATTGTTTATTGAGTCCAATAAGGGCCGCTGGATTGTTCACATGAGCCCAAACATCGTTCAAGGTAACGCTTGTATTTGCAAGGGACAATGAACGTCCACTATTGATAAATTTCGTTTGACACCATAGGTTTGACGATGTCAAAAGAAAAAAAGAAATGATCGCCTGTTTCACAAAATAGAAATTGAAGGAACTAAAATACATTTTTCGATTGGAACTAGGCATAAGTTGTCGATTCTAATCGTTTAGTCTAGGCTCAATTCAAACTTCTGTCGTATATTTGAAAAAAGAAATTTTAGACAAATATGTCCAATTTACATTACCCATTTGAACCTGTAGCTCATGAAGATTGGGTACGCCAGATTCACAAAGAATTACGTGATCAAACGGAGCATATTGAATTTAAAGACGTAATTGAAGGGTTAGCACTAACGATTACAGATTCACCCAAAAGGATCTTAGGTATTTCGACTCCATCAGATTCATCTCATGTAAACAATGTTCATTACGAACGTGTCACTGATGAAAAGGAGAGCAATCGCCGTATCCTACTCGCTTTAATGCAAGGTGCAGACGCCTTGTTTATTCGCTGTGAAAAAAGTACTATTGATTGGACAATCGTCTTGAATCAAGTTGAATTGGCTTATATCAGGACTGAAATTCTCGTTGAAAACGACATACAATTACAAAAATTAAAGGAACAATTGTCAAGTGAGCAATTAAATCACATCGTTTTATTGAAAGATGAATTAAACCCTGATAAAAACGCTTCATGTCATTCCTTTTTTAATGGTTTTGAATTACACCAAATCGGCGCAAATGCACAAGAAGAGTTAAGCTTAATCGCAACAGCATATCACCGTTTTTTATCTAATGGAAATCGTTCTGAAGTTGTCTTTAGTATTGGCATTGGGGCTAACTATTTTGTCCAAATCGCGAAAATTCGTGCCTTGCATTACCTCATAAACAAAATCGGGAACCTTCATGGTGTTTCGAATCAATTTTACCGCATTCAAGCACACATCGGATGGGTGAACAAATCATTGAAAGATCCTTACACTAATTTATTGCGTCAAACAAGTGAAGCAATGTCCGCTTATGCTGGTGGAGCTCAAGGCATTGTTATTCATCCATGGGATGAATTTGCTCTTGAAGGCAAAGAGGATTTTACCTTGCGTATGTCCTTGAACATTTATAATCTACTCCATGATGAAGCACATTTTGATTGGGTAGAAGATCCAATGAAAGGAAGTCGAATTGTGGAAGCACTGACTATTCAAATCATTGAAAAAACGTGGATCCGCATTCAAGGCTTATCCGAATTAACTGAAAAAGAGATGTTAGATACCTGTCTTTCTGACATTCATCAAACCAGAATGAAACGCGAAGAAGCATGGACGAGTGGAAAAGAAAAACTGATAGGGGTTCATGCGTATTTAAATAGTGATGAAAGTAAAGCCAAGACTTGGGGAGAACTACCAAACTATTTAGGTGAAAAATATTTAACTGTTGATAGCACCTTGAAATGAATAAAATCGATATAAAAACGATTCCGGCTTTTGAGGAAAGCACTTCAACGGAAAAGAAAACTAGTACCGACCGAATGACAACGGAGGGATTCAGTGTTAAATCCTCCTATTCCTTATTGGATATTGCTGACATTGCGCACACTAAATTCACCTCTGGATTTGCCCCTTATGTTGGCGGTCCATACGCATCCATGTATGTTTCAAAACCTTGGACCATTCGTCAATATGCAGGGTTTTCTACCGCGGAAGAGTCGAATGCTTTTTACCGAAGAAATTTAGCTGCAGGACAAAAGGGATTATCAGTTGCATTTGATTTAGCAACGCACAGAGGATACGACTCAGATCATGAACGCGTAAAGGGAGATGTTGGAAAGGCAGGTGTTGCCATTGACTCCATTGAGGATATGAAGCGATTATTCGATCAAATTCCTTTAGGTGAAATGTCGGTTTCCATGACAATGAATGGAGCCGTTTTACCAATTATGGCTTTTTACATTGCCAGTGCTTTAGAAAAAGGTGTTCGTTTAGACGAATTAAGTGGGACGATTCAAAATGATATTCTCAAAGAGTTTATGGTACGTAACACGTACATTTATCCTCCTACCCCTTCCATGCGGATCATTGCGGATATTTTTTCCTACACTTCGCAAAACATGCCGAAGTTTAATTCGATTAGTATCTCTGGATATCACATGCATGAAGCGGGAGCAACAGCTGCATTGGAATTAGCCTATACCTTGGCGGATGGGATCGAATACGTTCGGACGGGACTTAACGCTGGACTTAAAATCGATGAATTTGCTCCTAGATTGAGTTTTTTCTGGGCAATTGGAATGAATCACCATGTAGAAATCGCCAAATTACGTGCTGGACGATTAATGTGGGCGAAATTGATCCAAGAATTTAATCCATCATCTGTAAAGTCTTTAGCCTTAAGAACGCATTGTCAAACATCTGGTTGGTCGCTGACTGAACAAGATCCATTTAACAACGTTGCTCGAACGTGTATTGAAGCACTTTCAGCGGTATTGGGTGGAACACAATCCTTACATACTAATGCATTGGATGAAGCGATTGCTTTACCGACGGACTTTTCTGCAAGAATTGCTCGAAATACACAAATTTACCTACAAACCGAAACGGGAATCACTTCATTTATTGATCCAACAGCAGGAAGTTACTACATCGAATCTTTGACAAATGAATTGGTCAATCAAGCATGGACCTTAATTCAAGAAGTAGAAGAATTAGGTGGAATGGCGAAGGCAATTGAAACGGGGATTCCGAAGATGCGCATTGAAGAGGCTGCCGCTAAAAAGCAAGCTCGAATAGATTCAAATCAAGAAGTAATTGTTGGTGTGAATCGCTACCAAAATGAGGATAAGTCAGACTTCGATATTTTAGAAATTGACAATTCAAAGGTACGAGACGCACAAATCGAGGGATTAGAAACCCTGAAATCGAAAAGAGACGAAATTCTGGTTCAAAAACTATTGCAAGAAATAGAAAATGCTGCAAAAAATGAAGATGGAAACTTATTGGAAATTGCCGTAAGAGCTGCTCAAGCACGTTGCACATTGGGAGAAATTTCAGATGCATTAGAACGCGTTTACGGACGTTACCAAGCAGTTATTCGTTCCATTAGCGGTGTTTATTCCAAAGAGATTATGAAAGATGAAGACTTTTTAACAGCAACTGAACTTGTTCACGTTTTCAGTAAGCTGGAGGGCCGTCGTCCACGCATCATGATAGCGAAAATGGGACAAGATGGTCACGACCGAGGAGCAAAAGTGATCGCTACCTCCTTCGCGGATATTGGATTTGATGTTGACATTGGTCCACTTTTCCAAACTCCTGCTGAAGCGGCTAAACAAGCCATTGAAAATGACGTGCATATTTTAGGCGTTTCTTCCCTTGCCGCGGGACACAAAACACTCGTTCCAGAAGTTATCGCAGAACTTAAAAAAATGAATCGTTCCGACATCATGGTTGTTGCAGGAGGAGTAATTCCTCAGCAAGACTATAACTATTTATATGACTCAGGAGTTTTTGGAATTTATGGTCCTGGAACCAAAATTGCAAAAGCTGCTCAAGAGATATTAAAGCTACTCATTAAGAGTCATGAATAATTTTTTGTAAATTCGGCACAATAATTGAAAAAGCATCATTAAAATAATAAATCATATGTTTTCAAGAAAAATCCTTTTAACTGGTTTTGTAGCATTATTTTGGATGAGTAATCATCTTTTTGCGCAACAACCAAGTTTACAACTGAAAGAATCTAAACGGGTCATTACCTTAGATGACGAGGGAAGTAAAACGAATCTTGTTGAGATGAAGTCGATTTTTACACCTGCAGGCACGAAAAAAGTTGGTACACTTTGGACGATCTCAGGGACGAAAGATAGAGACTGGGAATTTACGAAAGGAAATGAACAAGCAGATAACATTGAAGTAGAATTTAAACGAGTTGGGAATTATAGTATTTCCCTAACGGTGACTTATTCGAAAATGAAAAAGCTAAAAAATGGTGAAGAAGAGGAGGAAGAATTTGACATCTCTGAAGACCGAGACAACTTTATAACAGTGACAAACAACTTGGATGAATTAACACAAATTCATGCAGATAGTAACTTCATTAAATTGGTAAAACGTGCATCTGATTATGTAGTTAAACCAAAATATGCGAATGATCCAACTCCATACATCTTCTTAGCGAAAGGATTCTACGGGATGTATCGAAAAGACCTAAAAGACCTTGATATTGACGATCCCTTTGAAGAAGCGGTAACCGCAACAGCGACGGCTATTGAAAAAGATGAAAATGGCGTTTTCCGCATGCCCATTCATGAAATGTGGTTAACAAATTTTCAATATGAACTTCTAAACAATGGAATCATTTATCGTTTAGAAGATGAAGA
>CANMFV010000104.1 GCA_947496835.1 Flavobacteriales bacterium
CTGTGTGACGCACTGTATATGTCCTGTGGAATCGGTGAATTTGAATTAGAGGTCCCAGAGGATCGTATAGAAAAAATGCAACTATTTCTTGCCTCAGATAAACCAATGGCTCAAAACATCCGTGTTTCTTTTGCACTTGCAGAAACTCCTACGAGAAATGAAAACATGGAATTTGCTTTAGATGAGTTTGCAACTGCATTTGTAGACTACCTAGAGAAATACGAAGAAACTCCATCTTTCACAGCACTACATCCATTTTACGGGAATCTAGACTTTGAAAAATGGAATCAATTGCATAGCAAACATTTTGCCCACCACTTTAAACAATTCGGTTTAATTGACTAAAGTATTGATGTATTCAGCATTAATTGGTGTTTCGATTGGAACAATTACCTACCTATACAACCGTCGAAACGGACACAAAGCACTTTCTCAATGGTATTTAAGTGTGATGGCGTTCTTTGCACTCGCCTTTCTAATTCTCAAATACTTAGTTTGATTTTCTTTTCGTGAAAGGAATGAAACGAGGTGTACTTGCTTGGTATTCTTTGTATGCAGGGTATTTTCCAGCTGAAAGCTCTTCCGAAAAATCAGAACTTCCTTTGAAAAGAATGATCAGTAGTGCACATCCACCGATGGACCAATTGATCCACTCGCCGGTCGCGTTAACACTGAATAAGTAAAAGACTACCCAAATCGTTTGTTCCATCGCATAATTCGGATGACGTACAATCGACCAAAGCCCTGTTGATACAAATCCTTTGCTGTATTCCCCTAACTCCTCACCTGCTTTTATTCGACGGTGTTTTTCCGTTTGGAAATCATACTGCTGTTGATCTGCAACAAATTCGATTACAACACAAGCAACATAGATTAAGGCCAAGAGATAGTCCACCCATGTCAATGACGGACTTACCCCATCACCCAATGAAGTAAGGATAGGCAAGGTAAACAAGAAAATCAACACACTTTGATAACCACTAATGAAAAATAAATTGAAGATCATCCAAACGAACTTATTATTGAATCCTGGACGACTTCGCAACACTTCCCAGCGATAATCTTCTTCTCCAGCCCAGAACTTCCACTGATAGGCACCTCGACGGGCAAAATTTAGAGTCAAACGAACGCCCCAAATCGTTACTAAAATGGACATCAGAATCATGCGAGGATCCCATCCACCCATACTTGTCATGTGCCAAACGTAATAAATGGGAATAATGCTCCAAATTTTATCCACTTGAGAATTATTTTTAGCAATTTCGCCCACAAAGAAGCAATAAGCAATGACGATTCCAACGGAAAATGTCATTTGATACAGAATCGCATCCTGCACTTCATTAGGGTTCAATCCGTAAGAAATACAAATGTAAGGCACAATAATTACGGTGAAAATCAAAAGTAGAATAGTAATAAGCATGGGTCAATAATTTTTTATTAAGGTTAATATCCGGCAACGTTTGCCGCAACAGAAACAAAAGTACCGTTCGCATGAGCGACGAGCTGTTTGTCTTGATTGAGTACATCCGCCTGCATAAAAATAAGTTTTTTTCCTTTTTTCAAGCACTTCGAATAAGAAATTAATTGATCAGTACATTTGACACCTGCTAAAAATTGAATCGATAAGTCAACTGTTGATACCACTTTTTGTTCATCTGCGACTAAGGACAAGGCTCCTACCCCGAGGGTTGCATCCAATAAACTTGCAATGCATCCACCATGTGCATGCATTGGAGTAGCCAAGTGTTTTTCTTGAATATCGAGTCGGTATGCAACGATACCAGGTTCTAAAATCTCAAAGGACATTCCCAACAACTCACCAAAACGATTTTTATCAATATAAGCTTGAATGACATCCATCTCTTAAGATTTAGCAAATTGGATGTTCACTTTAGCGAAAGAAATAGCTGCGGAGGCATTTACATCAAAATAGACTTCCACGAAATCTGACGTCTTCACCCAAGCTCGAACTTTAACGTGCATGCCTTGTTCCGTGATTTGATCTAATCCAACAACAACCGGACTCTTCGTTATGATGCGCTTATCCTCGGATAAAAATCCTAAGATTGTTTCTTTCACTTCATGAAAGGATGCCTCATGGGTAAATATGAATGTCCATTCTACACGTCGCGTTTTCTCCCTGGTAAAATTTACAATATTCCCATTTGCAAGTGGTCCATTTGGAAAAATAACGACTTTGTTGTCCGGCATGGTCAAATACGTATTGAAAATTTGGATTTCACTCACCCTACCCTGTTCACCTAGCGCCTTAATTTCATCTCCAAGCTTAAATGGCTTCAAGACCAAAATCATAATCCCACCGGCAAAATTAGATAAGGTTCCAGAAATTGCCATACCGACAGCAATTCCGGCTGCTCCAATTAGCGTTAGGAACGAGGTCATTGGGATGCCTAATTGCGTAATTGCACTAACAACAACCATAATTTTCAAGGCCATCGACAAAAAACTACCTAGAAAGGAAACCAATCCAGCATCCGTTTCGCTTTTCTTCAACATGCGCGTAATAAACCGAGTTAAAACACCAGTCAGCCAGAAACCAGCAATTACAATAATCAGCGCGATAACTATATTCGATAACAGAGAAAATATCACAGAATTTAAGTGATGAGGCTCCATCCCAAAAAGGTTTTCAATCACATCTATCATACGAACAAGTTTGAAATTTCAACAAAAATAAAAATACTTCGCACATTTGACCCGATTCAGCTTTAATATAGACCCTTTCGTTTGGATTTTGATGAAATCAACCAAGAAAATCCCTAGACAATTGGATTCAATCACGCAAAGGAATGCTTAACTTCGCTTTATGAAGCACGAAGATTACATGCAACGTTGTCTAGACCTCGCACAATTGGGATCCAGTTGGGTAGCTCCAAATCCAATGGTTGGCTGTGTCATTGTGAAAGATGGCAAAATCATTGGCGAAGGTTATCACCAGCGTTATGGAGAGGCACATGCAGAAGTAAATGCCGTGGCATCCGTTCAAGATAAAAATCAACTCATTGGTGCAACCGTTTATGTAAACTTAGAACCGTGCTCGCATCATGGAAAAACGCCTCCATGCTGCGATTTACTGGTTTCATCGAAGGTAGCTGAAGTTATCATCGGTTGCCGAGATAGCAATAAAGTGGTTTCCGGAAGAGGAATTGAAAAATTAATCCGAGCAGGAATAAAGGTTCAAGAAGGAATCCTAGAAACAGAAAGCAGACTGTTAAATAAACGCTTCAACAATTTTCATGAAAAAGGACGTCCATTTGTCATTTTGAAATGGGCGCAAACAAAAGATGGATACTTGGATCGAATTCGATCCAATGAGGAAAAAGGAATTAATTGGATTTCGTGTGAAGAAACGAAGGCGTTGGTTCACAAATGGCGAAGTCAAGAACATGGGATTTTAGTTGGAAAACATACTGCAATGAATGACAATCCAACGCTAACTGTTCGAGAATTTACCGGTAGAAACCCAATACGCATACTGATTGACAGTCAATTACAAGTAAAAGAAAACATCAATCTTTATTCAGATGATGCTCCTACGATAATTTTTAATCGACTGAAAGATGAAAAAAAGGACAACATCGAATGGGTGAAAATCAAAGAAACGTCGACAAAAACGATTTTGGAAGAATTGTATAAGCGAAATATTACCTCTATCATGGTAGAAGGCGGTAGTCGAACATTACAATATTTCATCATTGACAATGTTTGGGATGAAGCTTATGTAATTGTGGGAGATGTTTTATTCCATGAAGGCGTTAAAGCTCCTCTTCTAAATCGAGTACCATCTCGTTCGCATTCATTTGGCACTGACACTATTTACTATTTTAAACGCAGGTAATGGAGTTGTTTTTTGCCATCTTATTTTCCAGTTTCATTTTTGTCCTTTTTAAACTTTTCCCACGCTTTAAAATCGATACCTTCCAAGCCATTGTCGTCAACTATTTTGTTGCGTTTCTATGCGGCTTTTTCTTCTCTCCTTTCGAAATTACGAAATTGACAACAGTTCCAACAGAATGGCTATTCTATACAATTGGTGCTGCAATTCTATTCATAGGGCTATTTTTGATTATGGGCTTGAGTGCGCAAAAAAATGGACTTTCAAGTACTTCTGTGGCTGTAAAAATGAGTATGGCTATTTCCGTTTTAGGAATGATGTTATTCTATTCGGAATCAGCACAAGTTCTAAAAGTGGCAGGAATCATTTTAGCTATTTTCGGCGTGATTGGAATGACCGTTCAAGCAAAGGACACAGAGAAAAACGTTTCATCTACATCGATGTTGCTTATCCTTTTTCTCGGAAGTGGACTTTTAGATTTCCTGTTAAATTACATTCAACATTCCGTTCTTGTGGCAAATGAAACAGCATTTTTCACCGCATACGCGTTTGGTCTTGCGGGAATCATTGGATTAATGATCGCATGCGTACGATTAATCCAAGGAAAATTAGCGCCCTCATTCAGAAACCTAGTTGCTGGAATACTTTTAGGGATTCCAAATTTCTTTTCAATTTATTTTCTAATGAAAGCATATGACGTATTGAATTGGAATAACAGCAGTATTCTGGCCGTCATTAATGTAAGTATTGTCATTATTGCGGCTATTATTGGCCTTGTATTTTTCAAAGAAAAATGGAACAAACTTAAAATCATTGGTTTCATTTCATCCTTAATTTCCATTTTGTTTATCTATCTTTCGGCATGACAACAACGGTATTAAAACTTATTTTTTTCATTTTCATGCTCCCGGTTGCGAGCTGGGGTCAAGCTAGTTTTCAATTAGCTGTTTTAAAATATAACGGTGGAGGTGACTACTATGCGAATCCAACTGCTCTTCCAAACTTGATTCAATTTTGCAATCAAAATTTGGGAACGAGCATTTCGAAAGATGTTCCTTATGTGGATGTCGGGAGCAAGGATATTTTCAGGTATCCATTCATA
>CANMFV010000105.1 GCA_947496835.1 Flavobacteriales bacterium
CCTTTGCTCCATGAAATTAAAGCAAGTGCCACTCGAGGAATTGAACGCGATGAACAAGGATACCTTAATGGAAAAACTTGGAATTCAATATGTTGAAATTGGAGAGAACTATGTCGTTGCATCGATGCCTGTCGATCAGCGAACCAAACAACCCATGGGACTTTTACACGGTGGCGCAAGTGCAGCATTAGTGGAAACAGTTGGATCCTTGGGTTCCCTCCTACTGATTGACAACGAAACACACTATTCAGTTGGACTAGAAGTCAGTGCGAATCACGTCGGTGGCATTCAATCTGGAGAAGTTTTGGCTACTGCCACACTCGTTCATGGTGGAAGAACCACTCATTTATGGTCCATCGAAGTCCGTGAAAAAAATACCGACCGATTAATCTGCACGGGTAAACATACTGTGATGGTATTGGAAAAGAAGGCTTAATTAGGTGCTAGGTATTAAGTGTCACGTTCTCTACTCTTCGCCAAGAAAAATCACTCCCTTCTCTCCCCAATCTGCTGTCTCCACATCGCGTAGTACAAGCCTTTTTCAGCAAGCAATTCTTCGTGTTTTCCTGTTTCGACAATGACTCCTTTTTCGAGAACGAAAATCTTGTCTGCGTGCATGATAGTGGATAAACGGTGAGCGATCAAAACAGTGATGTGCTCTTTGTGACTTCCAATCGAACGAATGGTATTGGAAATCGCTTCTTCGGTGATAGAATCCAAAGCAGATGTCGCTTCGTCAAATACTAACAAGCGTGGATTGCGAATCAATGCGCGAGCAATGGACAAACGTTGTTTCTCTCCGCCTGAAAGTTTCATTCCACCTTCACCAATTACCGTATCGATTCCGTGTTCACTGCGCGCCAACATGCTTTCACACGATGCTTGACTCAACGCGAAGTCCAATTGCTCTTGTGTTGCTTCAGGCTTGGTAAATAATAGGTTTTCACGGATTGTGCCAGCGAACAACTGCGTGTCCTGCGTAACAAATCCTAATTGCTGTTGCAATTCGTCGCGATCAATTTTCGTGGATTCAATTCCGTTGTAGTAGATTTTTCCCGTTGGCGTGGAATACAAACCCACGAGTAATTTCACCAAGGTACTTTTCCCAGATCCACTCGGACCAACAAATGCTATCGTTTCGCCTTTTTGCACGTCAAAATTGATGTGACTCAAAGCATCGTAACTGGATGACTTATGTCTAAACGTTAAATCACTAAATGCCAATTTCTCAATCGCATTCAATGGAATGGGGTTTTCTGGTTTCTCTTCAATCGGCGTATTGATGATCTTTTCAAAATTATTCAAGGATGCTTCCGCTTCACGATACGCAATAATGACATTTCCAACTTCTTGTAATGGTCCAAAAATGAAGAAGGAATAAAATTGCAAAGTCATGATTTGCCCAAGGGACAAGGATCCGTGGAACAATAAATACATCAAAATAAACATGATGGATTGACGCAATAAGTTCACCGTCGTTCCTTGAATAAAGCTGATACTACGAACTTGACGTACTTTTTTCAATTCTAAAAGAAGGATTTTTCGCGTTCTGTCATTCAAACGATCCGTTTCCTGTTGTGTTAAGCCCAAACTTTTAATCAATTCGATGTTGCGTAAGCTTTCTGTCGTGCTTCCCGCCAATTGCTTTGTCTCGCTCATGATGGTCATCTGCACTTTCTTGATGCGCTTGGATAAGATGCTAATAAAGAAACTCAATCCAGCAGCTGAAAATAAGTACAAAAGAATCAATCCAGGTTGAACGGTAAAGGCATACACCATCACGAAGACCAATCCAACAATTGAAACAAAAAGAATATTGATGAAACTCATGATGAAACGTTCCGCATCCGTTCGAACTTTCTGTAGGATGTTTAAGGTTTCTCCGCTGCGTTGATCTTCAAATTCATTGTAAGCGATTTGTAAAGTGTGCTTCAATCCGTCAGTATAAATGCCCGCGCCCAACTTTTGAATAATGAGGTTGATGCTGTAATCTTGGAATGCTTTTGCTGTACGACTCACCATCGCCACGCCAATTGCAGCGGCAATCAACCAGCCAATCCCATTTATAAATTCCGATTCAGTGAAATCCTTCGGGTGTGTCGCAAAACGATCCAGGATTTTCCCAAAAATAAAGGGATCCAACAAGGAGAAAACTTGATTTATACTTGCTAAAACGAGTGCTAAAAACACTAATGATTTATATCGACCTAAATAATTAAAGAGAATTTTCATGAGTGGTTTTGTTTGAAGGTGCAAAAGTACGAAACTATTCCGGTCTGAAGGTTTGAATACATTTGGATACTTTTTAGAATGTGTATCTTTGAACACAATCTAATTCCGTGTGTTAGTGTTGTAGTTAAATAGTGAGAAAGATAGATGCTTTATTACCGATTTCCAGGAAAAGAAATTGTCATTAGAATAGGTTGTTTTAAACCTGATTTAACTGATGATATTCAAGGTTTTATACTAACTGATTTCAATCAAGAAAATAAGTTCGTTTTTACATCAAGTTCACTTGAAAATAACGACTTAAGAACACCGGGAGTTCCATTTGTCATTTCAAAAGATGCTTACCTAAAACAAGCCACTGAAATCATTGAAATACTATCTTCCAATCAAACTTTAAAGAAAATCGTTTATTCACGAATTAAGGAAGTTTCTCTTTCAATAAATGGATTGGTTTTGTTTGAACGCTTGGTACAAGCCTATCCAAACACATTCGTGTATTATTTTCAGGATCCACAATTAGGAGAATGGATTGGAGCGACTCCAGAAACATTGATCAAAGGGACGAACAATTCTTTTACAAGCATGTCTTTGGCTGGAACAAAGAAGGCGGACGATGCTAGTCCTTGGGGTGAAAAGGAAATAGAAGAACAGAATTTCGTTAGTCAATTTATACAAGAAACGCTTTTGAATCATGAGGTTCAGGAAGTGGCTTTCGACGGACCCAAAACGGTTCAAGCAGGCCCACTAAATCACTTGCGAACAGATTTTCAGTGGAAATCAACGACAAATACTGCTTGGAAAATCGCACAGGACCTCCATCCCACTCCAGCTGTCAGTGGCACACCTGTTCAAGCTGCAACTGAATGGATTTTAAGCAATGAAAAACATGAACGCTTGTTCTACGCCGGAATGATTGGTGAACTTCAGGCAGAAGAATTGAATGTGTACGTGAACCTTCGTTGTGGACAAATCATTGGAAATCAATTGTACCTCTATCTCGGCGGTGGATTTACAGCAGAGTCTGATCCGGAAAAAGAATGGAAAGAAACCGAAAATAAAAGCAAAACGCTACTCGAGCTCCTTTAAATTTTGGTATTTTTGCAGGATGATTTCTAGCTCTAAAATCATGGTGCAATTGATTGTCGATCAGCTTTTAGCTTACGGCATACGAAAAGTGGTTGTTTCACCGGGTTCTAGAAATGCCCCGTTCTCCATTGCTTTTGATGAACACCCTGAAATCGAGACATTTGTTGTACATGACGAACGCTCAGCTGGATTCATTGCGCTGGGTATGGCACAAGAATTAGGAGAAACCGTTGCACTTTGTTGTACTTCCGGAAGCGCTTGCTTGAATTACTATCCAGCTGTTTCCGAAGCATTTTATCGCTCAATTCCCATGGTGGTATTAACAGCTGATCGTCCTGCATCGTGGATTAACCACGGTGATGGTCAAACGATTGTACAGAAGGACGTTTACAAAAACCACATCCTCGGGAGTTTGGAACTTGACGAAGATTTTTTCGATCAAAAATCCATTGAATTACATCAAGAAGAATTGGCTACTTTGTTGCAGATCACCCAAAGCAACTGGAAAGGACCAATCCACTTAAATGTTGGATTAAACGAACCCTTGTATCAAACGGTTGAGAAAACAATCGGTTATGGTTTTCGTTTGCCCGCTCCTTCCCTACCAAAGCACATAAATGAAACTGAAATGAGTGAAATCATTTCTGAATTCAACGAATGCAAAACCCTCGTATTGTGCGGACAGATGGAGTCGAATCCAAGATTGCAACAAGAACTCATGAAGTTTGCTTCTTTTCCAAATGTTGTTGTGCTGGTGGAGAATACGTCAAACATCCAACATGAACGCTTCATTCATTGCATTGACCGCACCTTAAATGGTTTTGATCAAAATGATGCTTCTTTTGAACCAGAAATCCTTGTAACAATTGGTGGTGCGGTTGTTTCGAAACGAATCAAAGCATATCTGCGTAAAGCAAACATTCTAAAACACTATAAACTCGGCGCGGAATTCCCAGAAATGGATACCTATCGTTGTTTAACGAAGTCTTTTCCTGTTTCAGGGGATGATTTTTTCGCTCAAGTAAATGAACATGAATTGCAGGCGAATAAACACAATTTCAATGGCAAATGGAAACGTGTGGATATTCTAGCAAAAGACCGCGCATTGGACTTTGTTTCAGAATTTACACATTTGACAGACCTTCAAGTTTTTCAAACGATTCAAGATTTACTTCCAGAGAACTTGGTTTTACACTTAGCCAATAGCTCTGTAGTTCGCTATGCGCAATTATTCGATCCCATTTTCGGTGTTCGCTATGAGTCCAATCGTGGAACAAGCGGGATTGATGGATCCACAAGTACAGCTCTTGGTGCAGCCATTGTTGAGTCCAATAAACAACACCTTCTGATTAGCGGTGATATTTCATTTCTATACGACAGCAATGCCTTATGGTACGATCATTTTCCAACTAACTTCAAGCTGATTGTTATTCAGAACTATGGTGGTGGGATCTTCCAGATTATCCCAGGCCCTGCAGAATCAAAGCAACGAGAACGGTATTTTGAAGCGAAACAAGCGAAATCACCCGCTGCTATTTCAGAAGCATTTGGATTAAAAACGAAAACTGTGTCTACGTTGCAGGCATTAGTAGAATTTTTACC
>CANMFV010000106.1 GCA_947496835.1 Flavobacteriales bacterium
ATGAAACCGGGAAAATACTTTACGGCGTCGACTTCGGTTCTACACGCATTTTCTTTGGAAAAACCGGGATAAACTATTCGTTTTTAGAAGCGATAAAAGTCCCGAAAGCGGAACGAGATGCCTTGAGGGCTTCTTTGGTACAGGTTCCACAGAAATACAAGGAACAAGAGCGCATCGTTGGAAAGTTCAAGTTCAAAAGCGATGAAGTGTCGATGCGCTATGTCAAGGCCAATGGAAAAGTGAAATTATCCGGACTCAAACCTAGGACAGATGATCACAATTATTCAGTTCAATTAGCAGATGGTAGCTATGAATCCATTTCGCATGCCAAGGCCTTTGAGGAACTCATTTATGAGAACATTTATCCACTGATTGATTTAAAATTTACCGTTCATCCTCAAATTGGATTGAAATATGTGTTCATTGTGCATCCAGGAGGAAATCCAGCGGATATTGAAATGGAATACGATCGAAATGTGCAGTTTCTTCAAGGAGAAATTCATATTCCAACGGCCTTTGGTGACATCATTGATCACGCACCGTATTCCTTTCAAGGAACGAACGAAACCGAGTTATCCAGTTCGTTTAGCGTGCACCAAAAAACCGTCAAGTTTGAGGTGGAATCGTACCAAAAATCAGCGGATTTATTCATCGACCCCTGGATTCAAACACCGGTTTTTGCAACGAATTGGGATGTTGTTTGGGAATGTGATCGAGATGGCGCAGGAAACGTGTATGCCCTCGGTGGAATCATGCCCATGCAAATTTTGAAGTACAATGCGACAGGAAGCTTACAATGGACCTACAACACGCCTTACGATACCTCCAATGTGTGGCTAGGAACCTTTGCTGTCGACAACGCAGGGAACTCCTACGTGACAGCGGGGTCAGTTGCGCAAATTCAGAAAATCAGCCCCACGGGTGCGCTTCTCTTAAATAATGCAAGTCCGGGCGGAATACTTTCCAGCGCCGAATTCTGGACCATTGCCTTTAACTGTGACGAAACCAGTTTAGTGATTGGTGGAACAGGAGGTGCACTGTTACAATTAGACGCTGTCATTTACAATGTCAATACCTCCACCCTGAATATTACGAATCAACAGTTTATTTCCAATGGACCAACCGTCAGTATTCCACCAAATTTGGAGGAGGTTAGAGCCATCACATCTGCTAAAAACGGAAAATACTATTTCATGACACAGGACACCATGGGTTATGTAAACGACAACTTTACGCTTTGCCCTACTGGGACAACAAGTTTTTTCAAAACGGCTCACGGCGCAGATTGGGGATACAAGTTGGAAAATTACCGATACGACAATTCAGGGATTTGTGCCCTTGCCACAGATCAATATCATTTGTATGTCAACCGTGGAAATAAAATTGAAAAACGCAGCTTACAAGACTGTTCTTTTCTTCAGGATAACACCATTCCTGGGGGACAATATAGTTCCGTCTTTTTAGGTGGCCACACGGTTGGGAATTCGGGGATTGCGATCGATCAATGTGGGAACATCTACGTTGGATCAACAACTGGAGTAGTGAAATATGATGGTTTGCTTATTCAGCAAGCTTTTTATCCGACAAATTTTGCTGTTTATGATGTGGAAATAAATACGAATGGTGAGTTAATTGCGGTGGGTGGAACCGGAACCTCAACGAGTAGTACAAGAAGTGGTGCCGTTCGATCTTTTGGGATTGGAGCATGTGCCCCTTTCGCAAGCACGTGTTGTGACGCAACGATTTGTCAACCAAGTTCGGTATGTATTAGCGACGCTCCAATCACATTAACTGCTGGCACTGCTGGCGGAACATGGTCTGGTCCTGGAGTCAATGCAAGTGGGGTTTTCAATCCGAGTTCAGCAGGAGTCGGAGTTCAAACAATTGTTTACACATTGCCTTGTGGTGCAGATTCCATTCAAATCATGGTGAGTCCTTGTGCTGGCTTACAAGTTTGTTTGGAATCCAATGGTCAATTTACCGTCAATGGAGGCGTAGGACCTTATTCTTGGTCGAACTATGTTCCTGCCACAAATACGCCTATTACAAATCAAACGGAATGTCAAAATTGCGGCTATACCTGGTTTTTTGGACAATGTTTAAATGGATTTACGCCTGTAACTGCATGTAGCTCTCCTGCAGCTTATGTCAATTTTGCGACAGGAACTACCGTTACTCCACCCGTTGGATCAACACAATTTCAAGTAACGGATAACACTGGAATAGTTTACACGTTTACTTCAGCAACCCTCATTCCGTGTACAACTGCACCATGTACCTCTTTAACGGTGAACGCAAGTAGTGTGACGAATGTATCATGTTTTGGCGGAAGCAACGGATCAGTTACTGTAAATGCCAGTGGTGGAATCGGACCTTACTCCTATTCTTGGAATCCGAATATTGGGAATGGTGCGATTGTAAACAATTTACCTGCAGGAACGTATTCGGTGTCCATTTTGGACGTAAACGATTGTCCAGGAAGTTTAACAATAACCATTACCCAACCAGCAGCACCTCTTTCCGTTACTACAAGCTCAACAAGCACGTTATGTGGTACAGCCAACGGATCAGTAACAGCAAATGGAATTGGCGGAACCGCTCCATATAGCTATTTGTGGACACCTGGAAATGGGAACACCTCAACCGTTTCAAATTTAGCCGCAGCCGTTTATTCACTGGTAATCACCGATGCGAATGGATGTTCGAGCAATGGTACCGCAACCGTTAGTAATTCGAACGGCCCAACAGTAAGTTGTACCGTGTCGAATGTTTCGTGTTTTGGCGGTACAAACGGTGCGGCGATGGCGCAAGTTTCAGGTGGGACTTCCCCTTACACGTATGCTTGGACACCAAGTGGAGGAACAAATGCCACGGCGAGTAATTTGAGTGCAGGAAGCTATGTCGTGCAAGTCACGGACAACACCGGTTGCATTGGAACGGCAGGCGTAACGATAACAGAACCATCGCAATTAGTGATCACAGAAACCATTATTCCTTCTTCATGCACAACGGATAACGGTTCGGTGTCCGTACTTGTTACAGGTGGCGTGGGTCCGTATACGTACACCTGGAATCCCGTAAGCTCGAATGTAAATTCCATTTCAAACCTTGCTCCAGGTACAAGTCTTTCACTCATTGTAACAGATGCCAATGACTGTGGAACTTCTGAAACGTATCAAATAAATGGAACGGGATCAATTAACGTGACGGCGAGTCCGATTTCCACGTCAATATTATCCGGACAAAGTATCGTTATAAATGCCTTTGGTGCACAAACGTATGTATGGAGTCCGCCGGATGGATTGGCGTGTGCAACCTGTGCGAATACGCTTGCTTCTCCAACCGTGACAACCTTGTACACAGTTACCGGAACGGCTGCCAACGGATGTACAGGACAAGGGCAAGTACAAATTTACGTCACCGAAGTCTGTGGAGAAATATATGTGCCGACCATCTTTTCGCCTTCCAGTGCGAACAAGGAAAACAAGCAAGCGTGCGTTTATGGAAATTGCATTGCAGAATTAGACTACGCTATTTATGATCGCTGGGGACAACTGGTTTTTCAAACCACGAATCAAGACGCTTGTTGGGATGGAAAATACAAAGACAAGGAAATGAATGCGGGGGTGTTTGCGTATAAATTGACCATTAAGTTACAAAATGGGGATTTTCAAATTCGTTCTGGAAACCTCACCTTAATGAAATAGGCTATGAAAAAGATACTGCTGATTTTCTTGTTTGGCCTACATACTTTTGGTGTACAGGCACAAGATTTACATTTTTCACAAGTGGATCAAGTTCCGATGATGCTCAATCCGGCACTAACTGGAAGCGAAGGGCCCATTCACGCGAGTTTGAATTACCGCAATCAATGGAAAAGTGTCGCAAGTCCCTTTCAAACAATGGCTGCCGGCTTTGATGCTCGTTTGCAAAAAGCACGTCGAAATACGAACGGATTCTTTGCATTAGGATTACAAGTTTACAATGATCAAACAGGTGATTTATCGATTCGCACCGCGCAAGTTTCCTTGAATGGCGCCTATCACTTAACGCTCAATCGTAATTCAACACTAGGACTCGGAATTTATGCTGGATTAGGTCAACGCAGTATCGATGGAAACAATGGAAGGTGGGGAAATCAATACAATGGATTAGCATATGACCCAAGCATCATCAGTGGCGAAACATTGGCGAATGCACAATTTTCTTTCAAAGATGCAGGAACCGGAATGGTTTATCGATTCAGAAGAAGTAATGGTGGAAGTCAATCATGGATGATTCATAGTCTGACGGGTGGTTTTGGGATGTTTCATGTAAATCGTCCGAGTTATTCCTTTTTAGCCAATGAGAAAGAACGTTTATACATGCGGTCAACGCTGTATGGAAGTGCTGAAATTTCGATGAAAAACGCCAAAACAGCACTAGTTCCGGTGCTCTTTTACCAACAACAAAAAAGTGTACGTGAATTCTTATATGGTGTATCCTATCGCTATTACCTGCAAGGAAGTTTATCCGGTAAAACAGCAAAAACCAATTATTTGTCCATGGGATTATTCAATCGCTGGAAAGACGCCATGATTGCCAAAGTTGGATTTCAACTTGACCAATACCAGTTCAATCTTTCCTATGATTTTACCATTTCAGATTTGTCTGACATCGCAAAAACACAAGGTGCATTTGAACTTTCATTCAGCTACTTATTCGGTAAATAAACCCATGTTAAAATCCACTGTACACCAACGCTTAACTAATTCACTTATTCAAAAACACGAAGAGTTAAATGCCATCCGTTTAGAAGCATCTGACGGAAAATCAAACGATGCAAAAAGTTCAGCGGGGGACAAACACGAGGTTGGTGTTGCCATGGTTCAATTAGAACAGGAAAAGCTCGG
>CANMFV010000107.1 GCA_947496835.1 Flavobacteriales bacterium
ATTTTTTCAAACTGGGACGATGCATATGGCATGGACTTATATCCCGGAAATCGTGTCGTGCTTGGTGGTTTTAGTGCACAAACAAACACGCAATTTGCTTTCGCTCGTTATATCATTTCCGCGAATAATATTCCTGGATGTATGAATCCTTTAGCTTGTAATTACAATCCACTTGCAACGGTTGACGATGGATCTTGTATATTACCTGGTTCTCCATGTAACGATGGGAATCCAAATACAATCAATGATTCCATCGGTGCAAACTGTAACTGTGTTGGAGCTTTAATCGTTCCCGGTTGTACAGATCCGTTAGCGTGTAATTACAATCCATTGGCGAACCAAAACAATGGAACGTGTATTTATCCAGGTTCACCTTGCGACGATGGAAATCCTAATACAACGAATGATTCCATTGGTCCTAACTGTAATTGTGTTGGGAACTTAATCGTACCTGGATGTATGAATCCAGCTGCATGTAACTACAATCCGTTAGCGACGATTGATGATGGATCATGTTTATTTCCCGGAAGTTTGTGTAATGACAACAATCCAAACACCATCAATGACTCCATTAATCCGGATTGTAACTGTGTTGGTGATCTAATTGTGCCTGGATGTACGGATCCACTTTCTTGTAACTACAATCCATTAGCGAATCAAAATGATGGGTCTTGTACCTATCCAGATGCACCATGTGATGACAATAATCCAGATACAATGAATGACACCTACAATAGTACGTGTGACTGTGTAGGTATGCAAATCGTTCCTGGCTGTATGGATCCAACCGCATGTAACTTTAATCCGTTGGCTAATGTAGAAGACAACAGTTGTTTATTCCCAGGTGATGCCTGTGACGATGGCGATGCTACAACCATTAATGATGTCTATTCTGCCACATGTGAATGTGCAGGTCAAACAAACGGATTGAATGAGTTTACAAGCATTTCATCTCTTTATCCGAATCCAACTTCTGACATGGTAACTATTGAATTTACTGGTTCTACACAGGGTGCTGAATTGCAACTTTGTGATGTTCAAGGAAGAATTTTATTAACGAAAATCGTTCTTTCCAATAAGGAATCCATTTCTGTGGGTCAATTCGAAACAGGAACTTATTTCATTTCTATTAAAGGAACGAAACAGGCAATCGTTAAACAAATCATCATTGAATAAAGAATCAAAGGAACTTCTGGAGCAAAGTATTTTGCTCCAGAAGCATTTCCGTTATTACCTATCTGAGGATTTTACCAGTAAGCGTAAATTACTCATCGCGCTACATGGATATGGTCAATTAGCACAATACTTCGCCAAAAAATTCGATCAACTTCCTGAAGATTATGCTTTACTCGTTCCAGAGGGGATGCATCGCTTTTATTTACAAGGTTCAAGTGGACGTGTTGGAGCATCTTGGATGACCAAAGATGGACGAGAAGTGGACATTGAGGATAACCTAAATTACCTAAATCAACTTCTTTCCCATGTGATGGAGAACCATGTTTTTGATGAGATTTGTCTATTAGGGTTTTCCCAAGGTGGAGCGACGGCGACACGTTGGTATAATCAAGGTCCAAATCGCTTTCAGCAGTTTATTCTTTGGGCAAGTGTCTTTCCACCTGATGTTCAACAACCAACGTATACCTCCGGGAATTTGCATTTTGTGTTAGGAACAGAAGATCCTTATTACACGAGTGAAAACGAAGAAAAAGAATGTGCCTATTTTTCAGAAATCGGATTTAACATCCACCGTTTTGAAGGAAAGCACGACATCGATCCGAACACTTTATTAGGGATTCTACAGAAATAAAAGACGTTAAACTTTATCGCCTTCCCATTTACCTACCACAGCTGTAGCAACTGAATTACCGAGTACGTTTGTCGCACTACGGAACATGTCACAGAAATGATCAATTGGTAGAATCAATGCAACACCTTCAATTGGAATGTTGAACATTCCACATGTTGCAGCAACAACTACCAAACTCGCTCTTGGAACACCTGCAATGCCCTTGCTCGTTAACATCAAAACGACTAACATGGTTAACTGTGTACCCGTATCCAAGTGGACGCCGTAAACTTGCGCAATAAAGATACTAGCGAACGTCATGTACATCATACTTCCATCTAGGTTGAATGAATATCCCAAGGGCAACATGAAGGACACAATACGGTCTTTGATTCCAAAGCGTTCTAATTCCTCCGTTAATTTGGGAAAAACTGCTTCGCTACTTGTGGTTCCAAAAGCAATTACTAATGGACTCACAATGCGTTTCAATAAGGTTTTCAAGTGACTTCCTAGAAAGATATATCCCACCAAAATGAGCACCACCCAAAGTGAGGCTATTCCGACAAGGAAAGAGCTAAAAAACTTCGTGTAGGTGATCATTAAGTCAGAGACGTCCTTCACGGCAAAAACACCTGCAATTGCCCCAAACACGCCAATTGGAGCGAATTTCATCACGAAATTGACCATTTTTAAAATGATGTGAGAAAACTTATCCATGGCATTAATGACCGGTTTTACATTGTCACCAATAGATGCCGCTGCTAAACCAAAGAAGATCGCAAAAATCACAATTTGTAAAATCTCATTTGTCGCCATTGCTTCAAAAACGGACTTTGGAATGATGTGTTCCACGAAATGTTGCACAGAAAAATCCTGCGTTTTCTCAGTGACTTCAGCAGATGCAGATAGATCTACGTTTGAAAGATTCACTCCAACGCCAGGTTTTAAGAAATTCACCCATAACAAACCAATAATCAAAGAAATAAATGAAGCGGTAAAGAACCAAGCCAGTGCTCTCCCTCCTATTCTTCCAACCGATTTTAAATCCCCAAGTTTTGCAATTCCGACTACAAGCGTTGTCAGGACTAAAGGTGCGATAATCATTTGTACAAGTCGAATAAAAATAGTCGCTAATATCTTAATATACGTACTAAATTTTGTCGCTGTCTCCGCATCAAAATTTTTATGAACGATTGCACCTAAGGTAGCTCCTAGAACCATTGCTACCAAAATATACAAAGTAAGTCTACTCTTTTTTTGTTTTTTAGGTGATTCGATAACGTGGTCTTGATTCATGGAATTTTCGGGTTAATTCAATTAATACGTGAAAATAGGAAAAACTAGAAACATAGCAAGTAAACAAAGACATCAAGAACCTAAACGAATAATAAAATAGACGTGAAAAACAAAAATTACATTTCGTATATTTGAAATCCAATCAACAAATATGGCTGTTTCACAGAAAGAATTAGATTTCAATAACAACGAAGACAAAATGCGTTTGAAAATTCGCGCATTAGAACAAGAATTAGACAAAATCTACTTAGGTGGAGGAAAAGCTAAAATAGAAAAGCAGCATGCAAATGGCAAATTAACAGCCAGAGAGCGTATCGATTTATTGTTGGATCCGAATTCAAACAGAATAGAAATAGGCGCAATCGCTGGTTATGAAATGTACAAGGAACACGGTGGATGTCCATCAGCTGGAGTTGTCATTGTTATTGGCTATGTAAAAGGACGTCAATGCATTGTTGTTGCAAACGATGCTACTGTTAAAGCCGGAGCATGGTTTCCAATTACCGGAAAAAAGAATTTAAGAGCGCAAGAAATCGCCATGGAAAATCGTTTGCCGATTATTTATTTGGTCGATTCAGCAGGAGTTTATTTACCGATGCAGGATGAAATATTTCCAGATAAAGAGCATTTTGGACGCATCTTTCGAAACAATGCACAAATGAGTTCGATGGGAATTACACAAATATCCGCAGTAATGGGAAGTTGTGTTGCAGGCGGAGCTTATTTACCCATCATGTCTGACGAATCCTTAATTGTCAATAAAACTGGTACTATTTTTCTTGCCGGGTCTTATTTGGTGAAAGCAGCAATTGGCGAAAGTATTGACAATGAATCCTTAGGTGGTGCAACAACACAAACAGAAGTTTCTGGTATCTGTGATTATAAGGTGGAAGATGACCAAACGTGTATCGCAACGATTCGTGATTTGATGAGTCGCATTGGACATAATCCAACTGCGGGATTTGATCGAATAGAATCCATTGAACCAAAAGAAGACAGTAAAAAGATTTACGGAATCATTCCTGAAGATCGTTCAAAATCTTATCCAACCAGAGAAATCTTGAAGTGTTTAGTTGATGGTTCTGAATTTACAGAATACAAACCAACCTTTGGAAAGTCAATCATTACCGCATACGCGCGCGTCGATGGCTGGAGTGTTGGTATTGTCGTTAACAACCGAGAAATTGTTAAAAATGCAAAAGGTGAAATGCAATTTGGCGGAGTGATTTATTCAGATTCCGCGGACAAAGCAGCACGATTTATTATGCTCTGTAATCAAAAGAAAATTCCATTAATTTTCCTTCATGATGTCACTGGATTCATGGTTGGTTCGAAAAGTGAACAAGGAGGAATTATTAAAGACGGTGCGAAAATGGTTAACGCTATGGCGAATAGTGTTGTTCCAAAATTCAGTATTGTTATGGGGAATTCTTACGGGGCAGGAAATTATGCGATGTGTGGAAAGGCCTATGATCCACGGTTGATTTTTGCCTGGCCAACTGCCGAAATTGCCGTAATGTCTGGAGCAGCAGCAGCTAAAACTCTTTTACAAATTGAAGTAGCAACGTTAAAAGGTAAAGGAGAGGAAATCACAACGGAACGCGAAAAAGAACTATTCGATCAAATTAAAAACCGTTATGACGAACAAATTTCCCCTTATTATGCTGCGAGTCGTTTGTGGGTTGACGGTATAATTGATCCTATTGAAACAAGAAAAGTAATTTCAATGGGAATTGAGATGGCTAATCTTTCTCCAATAGAGAAAGCATACAACGTGGGTGTTATTCAGACTTAGTCCTCAGC
>CANMFV010000108.1 GCA_947496835.1 Flavobacteriales bacterium
GTAGAACCTGTCCAACTATATGAATAAGCCGGAGTTCCTTGAGTGACGTTTACAGTCGCTTGACCATTCTCGAAGGTGTAACAATTCGCATCTACAATATTCGTCATGTTTAAGATCATCGGTGGGATTTCGGTTACCGTAACGTAAATAGTATCCTGACATCCACTTGCTGTTGTTGCATAACACCAATAGTTTCCTGCACTTAATCCTGTAACTGTTTGGGTATTTTGACCATTGCTCCATTCGAAATTTACGGGTCCCGTAACCGGAGTGACGATTGCTGTTGCTGTTCCATCGCTACCACCCGGACAAGAGACCGGAGTAGTTGTTCCGTTAAATGTGGCTGGATTATCCGTAATAATTGCTGTTCCAGTTGCTGTACATCCGTTGCCGTTAACAACAGAAACGGTGTATGTTCCTGCTAATAATCCAGTTGCTGTCGCACCTGTTTGACCATTACTCCACAAGTAAGTGTATGGTGGAGGTGAAGTAGCACCCGGTACAGCTGTAGCTGTCCCAACTCCTTGCGAGCAAATGTCAGGAACTGTCGTTGTTGTTAGTGTTGGATTAGAAACGGTGATCCAAGTAGTATCGTTCGTAATCGAACCAACACTTGTCCCACAAGCAGCACCAGTCAGAAAGTATCCAGTAGTTCCCGATGGAACAGGATTTACGTTTAAGGTACCATTGTTATAAGGGAAAGTTTGATTCAATGTGTTTGCCCAAAGGAAATTACTTCCTGGACTATTTACCATGGCATATGGTATTTGTGACATGGTGTAGGAGTTTGTATTCGCTGGAGCAGTTGGTAAAAATCTTCTTCCATCTTGATTAGCGCTCCAAACAGAAACATTTCGTCCCGGTGTGATGTGTGCAACGGTCATTGGATTATTTTCAGAACCCTGGATGGCTAAACTACCATTCCATGTTCCACAAATAGGTTTGTTTCCAATGTGTAACTCAAAAATATTTGAAGTTTCATACAAGATAATCGCTAGGTAATTACATTGTGTTGTACAACCAAACATGGCTACATTTTTGTAAAGCACCACAAATTTACGGTTCGGTGCTGTACCGATGGTTTGATATTGTATTTGTCCAGCTGTGGCAGGATTTAAATCCTGATAAGCAATCATGATAGAGTTACGTGCTGAAGGAAAAGCCATGTTTGGTAGTGGAGCAACACCAGTTAAGGCCCATGGACAATATCCACTTACAGGTGCAAAAGAAATGAGTCCGTTCGAACCAATAGCACAAGTTGAGTAATTTGTTCCATAAAAACTAAATGGGAATCCAATTGGAACTTGTCCAGACCAAGTGTCGTCACTTAAAAACACACTTGTTGGTGCGTTTAAATAAATCCCTGCAGCTGTACCAGGGGTTGTTCCTGTGTTACAGTTATTGATGGTTACTGTTTGACCCGCACAAACGGTGGCGTCTTGTCCGAGGCATAATACAACATTACTTTGACTGAAGGAATTTAGGTGCGAAGCTAAAATCAATAAAAATGCCAGGGATAACTTAATAAAACTCATGTTTTTTGATGTTCTATGTAACATATTTTCAATATCTAGTAGTTAGTTCTGTGCCATAAACGACAAACCTTGTGAGGTGGTTGCTTAGACGCTCCAAAAATATGAAAAAAAGATTCGTTTAACAAGGATGAGACCTGAGATTTCGTTCTTTTCTAAATGAAATTTTTGGAAGGTTTGAACATTCATGGCAAAAGTGTCATTTGGACACTAATAATTTGTTGAAAATAGTTGACTTTCCGAACGAAAATGTTGCTACTTTTGCCCAAGTTCAATTATTAAAAACGATAAATATGTCTAATAAGTATCATTCAGAGATTGAAGCGTTCATGGATCGCGTTCGTGCAAAAAACGGACATGAGCCAGAATTTCTTCAAGCGGTTCAAGAAGTAGCGGAAGCAGTTATTCCAATTGTCGAAGCAACGCCAAAGTATAAAGCGGCTAAAATTTTAGATCGTATTGTTGAGCCGGAAAGAACCATAATTTTCCGAGTTCCTTGGATTGACGACAAAGGTGAAGTTCAAGTAAACAGAGGTTACCGTGTTGAGTTTAACTCTGCCATAGGACCATACAAAGGTGGATTACGTTTCCATCCATCGGTAAATTTATCGATCCTTAAGTTCTTAGGATTCGAACAAATTTTCAAAAATTCATTGACAACACTTCCTATGGGTGGTGGTAAAGGTGGTTCTGATTTTGATCCAAAAGGAAAATCAGACAACGAAGTAATGAAATTTTGTCAATCTTTTATGACGGAATTATCTCGTCACATAGGTGCCGATACGGATGTTCCTGCGGGTGATATCGGTGTTGGTGGACGTGAGATTGGATACATGTTCGGACAATACAAAAGAATTCGCAACGAATTCACTGGTGTCTTAACAGGAAAAGCACGCAACTGGGGTGGATCATTGATTCGTCCAGAAGCTACAGGTTACGGTACCGTTTATTTCGCGAAAGAAATGTTAGCGACAAAAGGTGATTCTTTCAACGGTAAAGTGGTAGCGGTTTCAGGTTCTGGAAATGTAGCACAATACGCATGTGAGAAAGCAACGCAATTAGGAGCGAAAGTGGTTACTTTGTCGGATTCAGAAGGATACATTTACGATGCAGACGGAATTGACGCTGAGAAATTAGCATTCGTAATGGAATTGAAAAATGTGAAACGTGGACGAATCTCTGAATACACAAACGTTTATTCATCTGCAAAATTCATCGCTGGAAAACGTCCTTGGGAAGTGAAAGTAGACATTGCTTTGCCTTGTGCAACACAAAACGAATTGAATGGTGAGGAAGCGAAAGCGCTTGTTTCAAACGGTGTGATTTGTGTCGCTGAAGGAGCAAATATGCCTTCAACTCCAGAAGCAATCACGGCGTTTCAAGATGCAAAAGTATTGTTCGCTCCAGGAAAAGCGTCTAACGCTGGTGGCGTAGCAACTTCAGGATTGGAAATGTCTCAAAACTCACTTCGTCTTTCTTGGCCAGCTGAAGAAGTTGACCAACGTTTACACGGAATCATGGTTTCGATTCATGAGGCTTGTGTGAAATATGGAAAAGATGAATCTGGATACGTAGATTACGTTAAAGGAGCGAACATTGCTGGATTTGTAAAAGTAGCAGACTCTATGATTGATCAAGGATTGGTTTAATATATCCAATTGATAAAAATCAAAATCCCGTCATTGGCGGGATTTTTTTTGTTTTTATTTTCGGAATTTTCAGCACCTTTGTACGGTGATAAATCGACCAATTATTAGCTTTTTTTTTCTTTGTCAATCCTGTTTTTTTCAGGCACAAAACACCGTTGAATCTGGATTTTGGAGCATTGGACTAATTCAGGAATTCCATAAATTCAATCAGTTTTCATGTGCTAGGGTTCAATTTGAAAAGAATAAAAACTCGTTCGCAATTAATCTTGGCTTTTCACCTCAAAAAGCAACGCAACATATTTTTGGGTCAACAACTTCCATTGATTATGCTCGGCTTTGGAAATTTCACCGTGTTTCCTTTGGTCCAGCATGCGTATTTTCGATAGATACGTATGTTTTTGGCACGCGCTTTAGCTACCTGCATTCGTCCGTGGGCTATCGTTTTGTAATAGGTAAACAATGGCAATTTTTTCAGGAAGGATCGGTGGGTCCAACAATGGAATCATTTACGTATCAAAATCAACTGAATAAACATTTCACTTGGAATTGTCACTTTAAATTTGGAGTTCAGTATGCGCTACGTTAAGATTTTCTTTTTAGGAATTGTTCTTTTTGGATGCACAAAAAGCGAACACGTTAAAAACATACTCGTTTTTGGTCACGCTGGAATGGGATTATCCATGCTTAATTCCATTTATCACGATAATTCAAAAGAAGCAGTTTCACTTGCTTTGAATTTACCAACTTCGAATGGGGTAGAGGTAGATGTTCGTTTAAGTGTGGATGGAACTTTATGGTTGTATCACGATGAATGGTTGGAGGCAGAAACCAATGGTAAGGGTTGCGTTTCGGAACTGATTGATTTTCAGTTGTCAGAGCTTAACTATCAAACATTTAAGCAGGAAAAACTGGTGAAATTAATGGATGTTTTACCTTTGCTAAACGACGGCCAAACGTTATTTGTCGACTTGAAACAGGTCAATTCTTGCCGCAATGAAAACGTTGATTTCGAACCATTAATGAATGCATTTGAAGATCAATTAGCTGGATATCATGGGCAAGTTAAAATAATCTGTTCCTATAAATATTGGTTGAATGATTTAGCACAGCATTACGATACCTTTTATTCAGCAGATAATGTCGAAGAAGGAAAAGAAATCATCCTGAATTATCCTTTAATCAAGGGATTGGTTGTGCGAAATGAGGCCATTAATAAACAGGAAATTTCATGGATAAAGAATCAGCACAAGGAGGTGTATTTATTCGACATTCGTTCCCTTAAGGGAATTCGAAAAGCGTATGCTAAGAAGCCAACAGGAATCTTTGCAGATGAACTAAGAAAAGCGTTGGAAGAAAGAGGTTATGCTTTGTAGAAAGGCAATTTCACTACTTTCGCTTTGATGCCTTTATCACGAATTTCAATGAAGATTTCGCTGTCCAATTTGCCATTGTCGACTGTCACATATCCAAGTCCAATGGCTTGTTTCATACTTGGAGACATCGTTCCAGAAGTTACTTTTCCAATAACTGTTCCAGCTGCATTTAAAATCGGATAATCATGACGGGGGATTCCGCGGTCAATCATCTCGAAAGCGACTAATTTACGGCTAACACCTGCCTCTTTTTGTTTCGCAAGGAATTCAGAATCCGTAAAATCCTTAGTGAATTTCGTAATCCAACCTAAACCTGCTTCCAATGGGGA
>CANMFV010000109.1 GCA_947496835.1 Flavobacteriales bacterium
AACAAGTGTGAACATCTCTAGCGTAGCAAGAGGTATTTACTACTTGCGAATTCCAGAAACGTCTGAACCACTTCGTGTAGTTAAAAACTAAAAGCGTGTAAACGTGAAGCAAAGCCCTGACAGAATCGTCAGGGCTTTTTTGATGCATAGAATTTAGATCTGGCAATGGATTTGATAGCGCTTACAAATTGAATCTAAAGAATAGAAATCTGCTTGATTACCGATGGTTTTTTGGATGAGTTATAACTCTCAGCGTCTGTAGTTCGTTTGAGGGAATGAATCAGCAACACAAAGTCGAAAACAGTCAATGTGCTCAAATAAAAAAGAAAGTCTTAGGTATTACATGCGAATGTATAGCTGAACTTGCTATCCGGATCGTTCCGAATTAATCCTCTAGTATGGTCAAATTAGCAAAGCGAAGTAACACGGTTTTGCTGCCATGATGCGGAAAGAAAATTGTCGCTTTTTTATCAGCGCCAGACCCTTCCATCTTGGTGACTTTTCCTTTACCAAAACGATCATGTTCCACATTGTAGCCAACTTTGATGTCTAATTCTCCAGATTTATTAGTGGGATTCGTTTGCGAAACTTCTTTTAGGGAACGCAATGGTTGCCCTGAGTTACTTCCCATCGGTTTGTTAAGTCCTCCGGAAAATGGACGTTCGGAAAAACCTCCACCCATCATAGAGCGACCTCCTGCGGGACGATTGCGTTGTTCGAAGGACAAATAATTGGCATCAATTTCATCAATGAAACGACTCGGTTCACACACGACTGGTTGTCCCCATGTGAAGCGAGAGCTTGCATACGATAGTAAACAAGATTCCATTCCACGTGTCAGTGCTACATAGAACAAACGACGTTCTTCTTCAAGTTCGGATCTAGAATTTAAAGCCATCAATGAAGGGAATAAATTCTCTTCGAGTCCAACAATGAAAATATGAGGGAATTCTAATCCTTTGCTCGAGTGAATGGTCATCATCGAGACATGATTGCGTTCTTCACCTTTGTCCTCGTCGGCATCGGTTAAAAGCGCTACTTCAATCATAAAGTCTGACAATGATTTAAACTCATCGTCATCTGATGACTTGGTAAATTCTTGAATACCGGCTAAAAGTTCCTCGATGTTTTGAAGTCGTTCCACTTCCTCGGGACCCTTTTCTTTTTCACTCATTAATTCACGCATGATTCCGGATGACTTTGCAATGCGATCTGCAAGATCAAAGGCATTCAGTTTGTTCAGCTCAGCACTAAAACTTTGAATCATGGTAACGAACTCGTAAATTTTTGATTTCGTTCCTTGGTTGACATCCGTTGGATGTGCATTGAAATCATTCATAACATCCCACATGGTCACGTTATAGCGATTAGCAGAAATGATGATGTTCTCTAAACTTGTTTTTCCAATTCCTCGTTTCGGATAATTTATGATGCGTTTCATCGCCTCTTCGTCCTTCGGATTCGCTGTTAAACGAAAGTAGGCTAGGAGGTCCTTGATCTCTTTTCGTTGGTAGAAAGATAATCCACCGTAAATGCGGTAAGGGACATTTAATTTACGCAAAGCCTCCTCAAATGCACGTGATTGTTTGTTCGTTCGGTATAGAATTGCAAAGTCGTTAAAGGTCGAACTTTGACTTTGTTTTAAGTCAAAAATGGCATTGGCAATTGTACGTCCTTCCTCGTTGTCTGTCAATGATCGTACAACTTTAATTTTGCCACCTTCTTGGTTATCGGTCCAAACGTTTTTGAAGATTTGATCCTTATTCTTTTTAATGACACTATTGGCGGCTTCGACAATTGTCTTCGTACTGCGGTAATTCTGCTCCAATTTGTATAATGCGAAATCGGGATAGTCTTTTCTGAAATTCAAGATGTTTTGAATATTCGCTCCTCGAAAGGAGTAAATACTTTGTGCATCATCGCCTACAACACAGATGTTTTGATAGGCGGCAGCCAGTTTTTTGACAATTAAGTATTGTGCGTAGTTCGTATCTTGGTACTCATCCACCAAAATGTATTGAAACTTCTGTTGGTAATAGTGGAGCACATCTGGAAAGTCTCGAAGCAAAACATTGGTGTAATAGAGTAAGTCGTCAAAGTCCATCGCGCCAGCTTTCTGACAACGATTCGCATAGGATTGATAAATTCGTCCAATTTCTGGTCGACGTGTTTGTTTGTCTTCTAATTGTATTTCTTCGTTTCCTTGGTACGCTTCAGGCGATACTAAATTATTCTTCGCTGCGGAAATTCGTCCGAAAACCTGATTGACTTTATATGTTTTATCATCTAAACTAAATTCCTTGATGATATCCTTGATGAGACTTTTAGAATCTTGCGTGTCGTAAATCGTGAAATTATTTGGAAAACCTATGCGGTCAGCATTGAAACGGAGTAATTTAGAGAAAACCGAGTGAAAGGTTCCCATGGAAATATTTTTCGCTTCACCGCCCCCAACAATCTTACCGATACGCTCCGTCATTTCACGTGCAGCTTTATTGGTAAAAGTCAAAGCGAGAATATTGAAGGGATCAATTCCCTGTTCCATCATGTAAGCAATACGGTAAGTGAGGACCCTCGTTTTTCCGGATCCAGCACCAGCAATGACCATGGTTGCACCATAGATGTGTTCAACTGCTACGCGTTGACTGTCGTTCAGTTCGTCAAGATAAGACATGTAAAAATGATTTTCTTTTCAAAAGTAGATATTAGGCAGAACATGAGGTGTGCCTTCTTCATCATTTTCACTTAAGTTTTAAACAGACGCGTGTATTACAAATGAAATCAGCGAAAATGATGTAATTTTGCAGGCCAATTAGTTGAGATGAAAGTTTATCATAATCCTTCCTGTTCAAAAAGTCGCTTGTGTGTTGAATTCCTATCACAAGAAAAGTATGATTTTGAAGTGATTAATCTTATCAAGAATCCTTTATCTAAATCCGAATTAAAAGACTTATTTGCTAGTTTGGGTCTAAAACCTTCCGAACTTATTCGACGAAATGAAGTAATTTACAAGGAGGCGAAAAAAGTGGGTGTGTTAACGGAAGATGAAATTCTTCAGTTAATGCTCGATCATCCGAAACTAATTGAACGTCCAATCGTAGAACTGAACGGCAAAGCGGTTTTGGCTCGACCAATTGAAAATCTAGAACCATTTTTACAAGTTGAATTGAATAGAAATACACGCTAATGAGAACGAAATACATTGATTTAATCGACCAAACATTTGATTTTCCTCAAAATGAGTTTAATCTTCGTGAAGACCGTTTGTTTTTCCATGGAATTGATTTAATGCGCTTAATTAATGAATACGGTACTCCGTTGAAATTTAATTACTTGCCTCAAGTTTCAAATAACATTCAGCGTGCGAAAGGTTGGTTTCGCGAAGCGATTATGAACTTGGGTTACACAGGTAAATACTATTACTCTTATTGTACAAAAAGCAATCACTTTTCTTTCGTACTCGATGAAGTATTGAAAAACGACGTCCACATTGAGACGTCATCGGCCTTTGATATCGACATTGTTCGAAATTTGATGGATACGGGAAAATTAGAGAAAGGTCGATTTGTTATCTGTAATGGCTACAAACCTGAATTGTATTTGAATAATATCGCACAATTAATTGAAGAAGATTATTTGAGGGTAGTTCCCGTTGTCGATAACATTGATGAATTAAAACGCTTGATTGCAATCACAACAAAAGAATTAAACATTGGGATTCGTATTGCATCAGAAGAGGAGCCGAAGTTTGAGTTTTACACTTCACGACTTGGGATTCGTTACCGAGAAATCGTTCCTTTTTACAAAGCAATTTTAAAAGAAAATCCAAGAGTGCGTGTAAGAATGCTACATTTCTTTATCAACACGGGAATCAATGACACGGCTTATTATTGGAACGAGTTAACGAAGTGTTTACGCGTTTATTCAGATTTAAAGAAACTTTGTCCTGAATTAGATTCATTGAATATTGGTGGTGGATTCCCAATTAAAAAATCGTTGGCGTTCGACTTTGATTATGCCTACATGGTGCGTGAAATACTAACACAGGTGAAACGTGTGTGTAACGACAACGAAATTCCTGAGCCGAATATCTTTACGGAGTTTGGTTCATTCACGGTAGGAGAGAGTGGCGGTGCTATTTTTAGTGTACTTCATCAAAAGCAGCAAAACGACCGTGAAAAATGGAACATGATTGATTCTTCTTTCATGACAAACTTACCTGATACTTGGGCGATTAATCAGCGTTTTATCATGTTGCCAATTAATCGTTGGAACGAAGATTACGAACGTGTACTTCTAGGTGGCTTAACCTGTGATAGCGATGATTACTACAACTCTGAACAACATTCGAATGCGATTTATCTTCCTAAGTTTGATAAAAACAATGTGTTGTACATTGGTTTCTTCAATACGGGAGCATATCAAGAAACAATTGGTGGTTTTGGTGGACTCAAGCATTGTTTAATTCCAGAGCCAAAACACATCTTGATTCGCCGCGATGAAAATGGTTCCATTCAAACAGAGGTTTTCAGTCAAGAGCAAACTGCTCAAGATTATTTGAAAATATTAGGCTATTAAAATTTACATAAGCTTTTAAGCGCTATATTTGCGGACAATTGTGAAAGGGGAATGAAAGCAGAGACAATCTTTTTATTAACGGGAAACAAATTTTCAAATGCGATTTCAGCATGGGCATCGTCGCGTGCTGGTGAAGTGATTCAAGTTTCAGATAAACTCGCGGACTTTTTTGATAAAACGGATAGTTTGTTGATTTTCAATCAAAATCAAGAGTTAACGCAAGAAATTCAAGAGATTAAAAAAGCATACGACAAACAGCAAAAACCTGTTCATAAAATTGATATCAAC
>CANMFV010000110.1 GCA_947496835.1 Flavobacteriales bacterium
CCTGTATTTTACATCCGGAATTGTGTGAAGCCCATTTGGGTAAAGGACGTGACATCGAATACGAAATAAAGCATCACCTTCAACCGCATTATGTTTATCTAGCTGCAACGGATATCGTTAAAGTTGGTGTAACAAGAGCCACACAAATACCAACACGCTGGATTGACCAAGGAGCAAACAAAGCCATACTTTTAGCGGAGGTTCCAAATCGGTATTTAGCTGGGGTTATTGAAGTGGCACTCAAGGATTTTTATGCCGACAAAACAAATTGGCAAAATATGCTGCGCAATATGCAAGATGATACCATCGATTTGATTGAGGAAAAATGGCAAGTTTGCGATGAATTACCGGCTGATTTAGCCCAATATTGGTTGGAGAACGATGAAATTCTTACTTTTAACTATCCAGTAACAGCATATCCTTCAAAAGTGCAGTCCATGACCTTTGACAAGGAAGCAACAATTACCGGTAAATTGGTAGGCATTCGTGGTCAATACCTCTATTTTGATGAGCAAAAAGTGATCAATTTACGTCGACATACGGGATACGAAATAGAATTTAAGGCATAATGGTTCGACTCATTCATTCAATTTTGGATTTTTTCTATCCACTTGTTAGACGGATTTTTGACAAGACAACATACTATTACGCTGCTTGCGGAAGCGGGAATTTAATTTTAAGTTGGATTTTATTTTTTTTCTTTTTTAATGTGATTTTTAAAAAGAAAGACTTTGTTTTAACTAATATACCTTTCGTATTTGGAGAAAAAACAATTTCCGCATTAACGATGAGTTCGATTGTTTGTGCATGTATTTCCTTTCTTGTTGGATTTATGTTAATGCGTTACGTTGTCTTTACGGCAAGTCAATTGCGCGGTAGAGCTCAATTTTTAAGGTATGGAATTAGTGCCATCATCACATCGACGACCAATTGGGGCCTACTGAAAATTCTCGTACTCGGAATGGGCTTATTTCCATCCATTGCTAACGTACTTGCATCTTGCGTGGTTGTTACTATCAGCTATTTGCTGCAGCGAAAATTCAGTTTTAAATAGGCAATTCTTTCTAAAAATGGAGGCTTAATTTCTTTGTGAACGCGAAAGAATCCCAACTAATTAGTTATGCTTGGTCTGTTTTATGAACAGACACGTTCTTCAATGTCAATTCAAAAGAATTTCTTGGCAATCGATTCAAAATAGGACTTTCGTTTGTGATACTTGAAGGAATATAGACTGCGCATAAACTATTTTCCACCAAGTAAACGTGTTTCTGCATGTCAGGAGGTAATGCTTGATAAATGCCCAAAAGGACTTCATAACGTGGAAATTCTGTGTCCTTCTTTGCATCATGCCAAACGATTATGGACTGCTCATTTTTCAAGTAGGACAACATTTTTTTCGTGTCTCGACGAACTGCCTCCGTAGAATGATCCCCATCGATAAAAATCAAATCAAACTTTTTATTCAATTGATCAAAATCGAATGTTTGCGAATCGCCAAATATATGTTGAATGTTTGGAACGTCTTTGGAAAAGAAACGGTGTGATTCAACGTAGTTTTTCTCTAATCCTAGGGATAACAATTGCTCATCTCCAAGATTAAAAGAATAAACGGATTCGACATAAGGAGCAACATTTGCAGCGCTCTCCCCTCTCCACGTACCAATTTCCAAGTAATCTTTTACCTGATATTTCCGACATAACAATTGAAGCAATGCGAAATCTGTTGCTAAGGAAGAACCTGAAAGAAAGGCATAAGGAGCAATTCGAATCTCATCGGATTCCATCAAATCAACCAAACGAATTTGTTTAAATGCTGTGTTGGGAAAATAACGTTTAAAGTCAGACTCGAACACGATTTCATCCTTCAGAACATTATTTAATAAATAAGGCTTTTGAAGAATGAGCGAAAGTGCTTTGACCAATTTACTTATCTTATTCATGTGCTACGATCGCTTTATTAAATGTTGTTTCAATTTTCCGAGTGTTGACTTTAATTCTCCATAGGATGGAAAGACCACAAAGTTAGCTCCTTCTTTTCTAAAATAAAGAATAACAACCAATGAGGTCACAAAATAAGAAATGCTCGCTGTAATGGCCGCACCTTGAATTTTTAACAATGGAATGAAATAATATGCCGCAGTACACGTTACAACGAATCCAATTCCGGAAGCAATCGCGTTCACATAATATTTGCCATGTCCAGAGAAATAATGTCCAATAATCAGCGCATAATTGAATACCCAGATTCCAGGTGCGAGGTAAAACATCAACTCATTTAATCCATGAAATTCCTTTCCAAATAACCAGGAATAAAACGCAGAGGGTATCAACAATAAAACGAACAAGGCAACAAAAGCAGTTAATAATCCATATTTCGTCAGTTGCTCGGTAATGTTTTTAGTATAATTGAAATCCGTAGAATTGGATATTTTTGCATATTGCCACAGGGAGATGCTCGTCGAAATCATCCATATAGATTCGATCACAGACACTGCGTTTGAGTAAATCCCTACCTCAGCTTCGCCGCAGTCCCTTTCCAGGAAGAAATAACTAATACGAAAACTCAATAATTGAAAAACATGTGCCAATTGATTTTGAAATCCATAGAAGAACAAGGATTTAAATGTTGCCCATGTGTTGGATAATTGAAAGTCAGAATCCTTGCTCACGTGTTTAGCGATGAGTAAAAGGCTACTTATAAAGGTAACTCCGTAGGATAAGTACAATGCATAAACGTAGGCCTCAGCAGTTCGATTCCAATTGAGCGTAAATTGTACTAGCAAAGTTATTAAAGTAACTAAAGGGACTAAGAAACTCAATAAATTAAATGATTTCAAGTTTTCTTTCCCGAGTAAAATGGAACTATGTATGGAGACAATGGAGGAAATAGCACTCAGAATGAGCACCGAGACAATAAATTTTTCTGGAACCAATTCCACATAAAGTAAAACGAAATAGCTAACAACGCTGACCATAATGGTCCAGAGGTAGGCAGCGAAAAACAACTCTCGAATGCGCAATTTATTGGCCAGGTATACAATGGAGGCTCCACCAACCATGTTGTCAAAAATGGTGACAATGGCAATAATGGTTAACACCAAACTTTGTTCTCCTTTTCCCGTTGCACCAAGGTATTGTGAAACAACAACCGCAATCATCAAATTCATGACGGCTGAAAGCAAGCGAACGCCAAAATTACCTAGGATTTTACGAACCATATTTCAATAATATTGATTCATAGATATCCGAGAATCTCTTCCCGATTGCCTGATAACTAAATTGTTCTGTTGCTTTTTGGTGCATGACATTTGAATCGTACTTGTCCAAACGCACTAATTGCTCCTTTATTGCCGCAACAAGCGCATCCTGATTTTCAGATGGCACTAATTGTCCATGCGCAGATTGAACGATTTCTTTAATTCCACCAACATTCGTTGAAACGATGGGAACTCCAGCAGATATGGATTCAATCAAGACACACGGTAAATTTTCGAAACGACTCGTTAAAACAAATAAATCTGATTCCTTTAAAAGTAGAGCAATTTCTTTTGCTTCGAGCGTCCCATGAAAGACAATCTGATTTTCGATGTTCAGCTGTTTGATTTCCTCTTGAAACAAAGAAAAATCACCATCGCTAACAATGTTTAATTGTAAATCCGGTTTCCATGGAAGTAATTCAGCAAACGCTCGAAACAATAAACTTGGATTTTTCTGCAAACTTGCTAATGAAGAAACATGAATCAATCGATTCCCCTTCCGTTCTGATGGATTTCCTGGTACAAACAAGGAAGTATCTATAACGTTATAAACAACGTCCATTTCAGTGTGAATTCCGGAACTTCTCATAGCATCTGCAAGGTCTTCACTCACGGGTAAAATCAAACTGGCTTTATTTGCTGACAAACGTGTTAAAAATTGCTGGATCCTGCTTGGACGAGGCAACACTACTTTATGATAACAAGTCCAATGTTCTGTAATGATGTAAGGGATTTCGTGGCGAATCGAAAGCAATCGAGCAATGATTCCAATCGGATAAACCACATTCGCATGTATCAATTCCGGATGAAAACCTTCTTTTTTCAGTTCTTGGAACAAGTTGAAATAACAGAGAATGATGCGTAGGTTATTCCATATTGATCCAATGAGAGGAATGTTTGATTTAGGGATGTATGCAATCGTTGTTGGAAAAGACTCGTTGCTTTTAACTATTTCTACTCCACCTTTCAGCTGATCATCCAAACAAACGTAAAGCAGTTGAACCTGATGAAACTGTGAGGCAGCGAGTGCATGTTGAAACACGAAATTCCCGTGAGTAGGTTTTATCCGATTTGGATACCAACTGGAGAGGAATAAAATGTTCCTTTTCTGCATTTATTAGCGCTCGTCTTAGCTTAAGTTAATTTGGTAGACTTGTTGCAATTGTTGCACAGCGTAATCGATTTCTTCTTTCGTGGTGTAACGTGAAAAAGAAAAACGGACATTCGGGCGAGTCATGTCTGCATGAATTCCTTCCAAAACATGAGATCCTTTTGTTGCACCAGAAGTACATGCACTTCCTCCACTTACGGCCACTCCTTTTAAGTCAAGGGTAAATAAAAGCATGCTTGTTTTTTCCGTTGCAGGCAAACAGACATTTAACACCGTATAAAGTGCTTTGTCAAAATCGGTTTCTCCATGAAAAGCTACTGTTGGGAACATACTTTTTAATTGATCCATCATGTAGGATTTTAATCCAAAAACATGCTTCTGATGCCCTTCAACGTCATCATACGCTAAATCCATCGCTTTCGCCAATCCAACAATACTAGCCATGTTTTCAGTCCCTCCACGAAGTCCTCTTTCTTGCGAACCTCCATGTATAAACG
>CANMFV010000111.1 GCA_947496835.1 Flavobacteriales bacterium
GATAATAATAAAACAAATCTTCTCATTCTATTTATGTGCTTTCTCAGCTTTTTTACACGCTTTAACCGCTTCTTTGAGGTTAATTATACCACCGGTTACAGACAACTCGGTAAAATTAAAATCAGAATAAACGGTTGCTGTTTCGAGTAGAATCGTTTTTATATCCCACATACTTAAACTTGGGAAGTATGATTTCAACATCGCTGCAGCACCGGCTACCATTGGAGCAGCCATTGATGTTCCTTGTAAGTTCATGTAAGCACTCTGAGGAACCGAATTGTAGATTTCTAATCCAGGAGCAAAAACATCCACGGTTGTACGTCCAAAATTCGAAAAACTCGCTACTCTACCCTCGCCTAATTCACGCGTTGAAGCACCAATTGTCAATAAATTAGAAAAAGGCTCCTCTTGAAATGCGTATTTTGATGTTGGGAAATTGGGGGCGACGTCGACATCTTTTGCATCATTTCCAGCTGCATGAATCATCAGCACTCCCATTGAATCTGCATAAGCCATTGCTGCATAAACTTCCTCTTGATTCGGTGAGTAATCCTTACCAAAAGACATATTAATCACTTGAGCACCGTTGTTCACTGCATAGCGAATCGCCAGCGCCACATCTTTGTCTTGTTCATCACCATTAGGCACGGTACGAACAGACATAATCTTCACGTTTTCCGCTACGCCATCGCCACCTTTTGCATTTCCACGGATTGCGGCAATAATACCTGCAACGTGTGTCCCATGCAAAGCATCAGGACCTTCTACATCATTATTTCCATACTGGACATCAGAGAAATCAAGTGGATTATCACCAATTAATTTTCGATCATCGTAATAAATGTTTAAGTTAAAGTTCAATTGATCTTCAATGTATTTTTTCGTTTCTGCATCAAATAGACCTTTTGCCAAACCTTCTTTGTATTGCTCTAGATTCTCTAGTTCTGCTTCAACTTCCGCTTTCGCATTCGCATACATGAAAAATTCAGCATCATCGAACAAAGTCTTTGGATCAACTCCATCGTACTTGTCTTTGAGTCTTGCGTAGATTCGGGTTTTTTCCAAGCGAGCATTTTCTTGATTAGCTCCAGATGCATTCCCTAGGAAATTCCAACCATGTACATCATCGATAAATCCATTTTTATCGTCATCAATTTTATTACCTGGAATCTCTTTGGTATTCACCCATATTTTTCCTTGTAAATCTTCGTGTTCAATATCAACTCCAGAATCAATTACTGCTACCACAACAGGCTGAGATTTCTTTTTCTTAAGCATTTTATACGCTTGATCTGTGTACATCCCTTGTCCAGCACCATTGTACCAATTGAGTGTGCCTGGAATTGCTTGAGCAAAAACTTGGCTAAAACCAAGTCCAAAGAAGATCACTAAATAGTTTGCTGTTTTCATGTGCATTTTTTTCAAATTTAAAAATTAAACGGTAATGGTAAGGATCGGTAACATGAAATCTTATAACTCGTTCAAAGAAAAGACCTTTTTTCCGCGAATAAATGTCATCCATGCGAAGTTTTGCTCAAAGGTTGGATTACTTTCTAAAGGCTTATCGAATATGACAAAGTTCGCATGTTTTCCTTTTTCCAAACTCCCGAGTTCATTCTCCTGAAATGAAGAAAACGCTGCCCAAATTGTCATCCCTCTCAAAACTTCATCCAAACTCAATGACTCATTCACGAGGAATCCATTTAAGGGTTCGTTTTTTGGGTTTTTACGTTGAACCGCTGCATGAATGGTGAAAAATGGATTTGTTGATTCGACCGGAAAATCCGTGCCTACAGCCAACATTCCATATTGACTCAATAGACTTTTATAGGCATAAGCACCTTTCAGTCTGTCTTTTCCAATTCTTTTCTCCGCCCAACGCTGATCACTTGTAGCATGCGTAGGCTGCACCGATGGGAAAACAGCATAATCTGAAAATTTAGCAAAGTCAACAGGGTCAATAACCTGCGAGTGTTCCAATCGAAATCGATGGTCTGGATTTCGTTCAAACGCATTTTTATAAATGTCTAAAATCAAAGCATTTGCGGAATCTCCAATGCCGTGTGTATTCATTTGAAATCCATACTTAAGACAAAACTGCGCAATATCTCGCATGTCAACAGCAGAGGTGAGAAGTAATCCATGATTCGCATGATCGTCACTATACGGTTTTTTCATAAGTGCACTTCTGGAACCAAGTGACCCATCGGCAAATACTTTAAAACTTCTAATCGATAAATTCCGAAAACGAAAGGGCCCATTTTCAACTGCAAAAGCCCTGTTTTCGTTAGAATTCATTAACATTGCGTACAATTCCAATTTTAATTTACCACTTGAAACCATTGATTTAAAAAGTTTTATATGCTTAAAATCAATTCCGGCCTCATGTGTCCCTGTAATACCATATTGAAATAATTCTTCTTGGATTTCAAGAATGACATCCCTTACTTGAGACATTGGATAGGTTGGTAAATACTTTGTTATTAAATTTATTGCATTGTCAATGAGTATACCAGTTGGCACACCTTGTTCGATTTTCACTTCTCCTCCATCAATTGTATTATCGGTGATTTTTGCTTTTTCAATCAAGTATTGATTCACTAACGCAGCGTGTCCATCAACGCGGTACAAACAGACTGGGATATTCTTAAAAACCTCTGAAAGTTTTTTATTATTGGGGACAGAATCGTTATCCCAAAGTGATTCATCCCAACCGCCACCAATAATGAATTTATTCTTGGATTTTGCGTAATATTTTTCACAGCGGTAAATGACTTCATCCATCGATTTTGCACCAGTCAAGTCTATTCCTAATTTTTGATTTGCGTACATTAACAAGTGACCATGTGCATCTGTTAATCCTGGATAAACATCTTTTCCAAGTGCGTCTATCTGTTCGTCGCAGCGGTATTTATTTAATATTTGACGTTCTGGACCAACTTCAATGATCTTCCCATCTCGAATGGCCATTGCATCATAAACTGATCCTGCATCATCCATTACGTGAATTTTTGCATTGTGTAGAATGAAATCTACCTTTTGTCCTTTCATGCAAGATGACAACAACAAAGTAAAGACACTAAAAACAAATGAATATTTAAGCATAAAAAGAGATTAGAATGGATAACCAATTCCAAAATTCAGGTAATTTGGAAGAAATGGTTTAGGCATGATTTTCTTGACTTGATCTAGTGTCATGTTAAAATGATCCATTCCTTCTTGATAATACGTTTGTCTTGTGCCCATTTCTTGAAAAACCCATTTCGCTCCATTCGCAAAAGCAGGATTGTAGATTGGAAATCCAACATCCAAGCGGATGATGAAAAAATCTAAATCCAAACGGAGTCCAACACCTGAAGAAACGGCTATCTCTGGAAAAAAGGTTTTCAACTGAAACTGACTTCCAACGCGACTTGCATCTTCTCTAAAAGTCCAAATATTTCCAAAATCGGTAAAAACAGCTCCCTTTAAAGTAGCTCCTAAATTAAAGCGGTATTCCAATGATCCGGCAAAACGAATATCTGCAATTTGTGTAGCCAAGCGATTCGTATCCAAATGATATTTATAGGAACCTGGACCCAAAGCTCTTGCCCTCCAGCCGCGGTTATCATTTGACCCACCACCAAAGAAACTATAATCATAGGGCATTGCTGTTGCAGAGTTTTTATAGGGCAATCCAGCACCTGCAGTCAACTTTAAATGAACAGTAGATCCAGATAAAATGCGCTTACTCATGATTAATTGATTGTCTAAACGAACAAACTGTGAGTATGGCAAGTTTCTCAATAAATACTGGCCATTTAGCGTGTCCTGTCTAGCACGGAACTGATATAGTAGATTTCCAGCGGCATCGAAGGTGGAATTAAAATATATGGACGTGTTGGCTATATTTTTACGTTCCTTTCCTTCCTTCAAATCTTTCTCTTTATTACTATACTCAAATGAAAATTTAAAGTCCTGCCAAATGAATTGATTATCATATGTTGCATTCAAAAAAACATCGTTTATTTGGTTCAATTGTTCTTGAAATGCTGCGCTTTTCTTAATTGCTACATATTTAATGACTGATGCACCAGGCAAACCCATTTGAAAAACTTGTGACTTTCCAACCAAGAATTTCCACATATAATTTAATTGAAAAACACTCCGATCGAAAATATTTCTTTTTTCAATATTATACGCTGTTGAAAGAACAGTTCTAGGTTTCTGTCTTTTTCCGAGCATCGTCACAGGCGTTGGGAATAATCCAGGTAACTCGAACTTCAAACTTGGTCCAAATTCAAATGTGTTAAATGTTCTACCTTTCCCTGCTCCAACAGTTTCGCCAGACTGATCTTGGAATACCAATGGTTGAGATTCGAATCCACCACCGAATGAAAAGGTCAATTTACCGGCACCCTTATTGATGTTTTTATTGGTGTAATTAAATGACGCATTTGCACCCAACAAACCAGTCGAAGATGTGAATTTCGGATCAAATCCATACGTTTGTTTCTTTGCTGGTTCAAGAAAATAATGTACGTCTAATTTATTGCCTGGTTGTTCAATAATTATAGGTTTAACAGAACTAAAAACTCCCAATTGAACAATTGAACGGTAACTGCGGTCTAAATAATATTCCTTGTATTTATTTTCATTTTCTAAATAATTTTGAAGTTCAAGAATTGAAGGCTTAATCCAAGGTTCGTCACCATTATAGGTTACCGTGATTTTTCGAAATGGATTTGCAGTTCCACGAGGAACCTTTTTTTCTTTTAACTGTTTCTTCGAATACGCAATTTCATTATAAACTGTTGAATTTATTGTTCTAAGAAATTGAGGGGCTATTGGATC
>CANMFV010000112.1 GCA_947496835.1 Flavobacteriales bacterium
CTTTCAAGACATTTTCTATGGTTTCATTCAAGGTATGAAAGTGAATGGGAATAGCTTGTTCTATTTTTGAACGATCATAGCTAATCGTTTTATAACCTGAATGGACGGATTCAATGCTAATTCCACTGCTTTTCCCGGTGATGTGTCCGAGAAGTTCATTGATTAATGCATAAAACAAGGCGATGAATTTCGGAGAAGAATAACGAGGTGCTTTCTTTCCTAACTTTTCACTTAGTTTGCTAAATAATTCTTTGAAAGTCAAATTTGGACCAACGCATAAATAGCGTTCTTTAGAAATGTCCGATTTCATGAATTGAATCATCGCATTTGCTACATCGCGCGCATCAACAACGGCATTTGAACCAGGCGGATAGAAAGGCATTCCTTTTTTGGCGGCTTTAAAAATGGCCAAGGAACTACTATTCCAATCTCCTGGACCAAAAATCACACACGGATTAATAATGACTGCGTTCAATCCTTCTTCGATTCCGCGCCAAACTTCTTTTTCTGCTAAAAATTTAGAAACGGAATAACCACTCACCTCGGAGCCCGGCTCCCACTTGTTTGCTTCTGTACTCGCTCCTTTTGTATTAACGCCTACAGCAGCTGTTGAACTAACATAACAAAGTTTTTCTACCTTATTTCTTAAGGAAAAGTTTACCACATTTGCTGTTGCAACTCGGTTATTTTGAATACACGCTTCAAAGTCAGCCTTGAAGAATGAAACCAATGCTGCGCAATGGTATACATGGCTTATTTCCGACATAGCTGCTTCTAACGAAGAGATGTCCAATAAATCGCAGTGAACCCATTCGATGGAAAGCCATTTTTCTTCTGCCTTGTCTTGAAAGTAAAAGCAAAAAAGTCCATGTACATCGTTGATTTTAGCCTTGTTTCGATAGAGGGCGCGACAAGTTTCTCCTTGTTCAGCCAATTGAATTAACAAGTGACTTCCCAATAATCCTGTGGCTCCTGTGACTAAAATCATGCGGTAAAGCTAGGTATTAAACTCTATTATTGGTAAATGGCTTTCAACCCTTCTTTGATTTGTTCGGCTGAGAATGCTAATTGTTCTGATGTATGGGCGCTTGAAATAAATCCAACCTCATACCCCGAAGGGCCAAAGTAAACACCTCTGTTCAATAAAAAGTGATGTAATTTATTGAAGGAAGTCATGTCTGCATCAATTTGATCTGCAGCCGCAATGCGTTTTTTTCCGTTGAATGAAAACCAAAAAATGGAGCCAATGCTAACTAATTCAACGGGTAAATGATGTGTATTTGCAAAGTCATTGATATCCGAAACAAACGTTGTTGTTTTCTTTTCTAGTTCTTCGTAGAAATTTTCTTGTGCACACAGCGATAACTGTGCGAGGCCTGCAGCCATGGCAACTGGATTTCCTGAAAGTGTACCCGCTTGATAAACCGGACCATCCGGAGAAACAAAGGACATAATTTCACGTTTTGCTCCGTACGCCCCAACCGGAAGACCACCACCCATGATTTTGCCGTAAGTAACAATGTCCGGAGTAATTTTATAGTGCTCTGCGGCACCTCCAAACGCTACACGGAATCCAGAAATGACCTCGTCAAAAATCAAAAGAATTCCATATGCTGTGCACAATTCACGCAAGTCAGTTAAAAAACTTAAGTCTTGTAAAAGCAATCCATTATTTGCGGGAATTGGTTCAATGATTACACACGCAATTTCGTTGGAAAGATTTTCGAAACATGTTTTTAGCGCATCTAGATCATTCAACGGCAGGACAATCGTCTCGTTTGCAAATGCTTCAGGTACTCCAGCGCTTGATGAGGTTCCGAATGTTACTAATCCACTTCCTGCCTTCACCAAAAGTGCGTCGACATGTCCATGGTAACAACCATCGAATTTCACAATTTTCGTTTTATTCGTATATCCTCGAGCCAGGCGAATAGCTGACATTACTGCTTCCGTTCCTGAACTAAGGAAACGCAACTTATCGATAAATGGAATCCGATCCAAAATAAATTTTGCTAATTCACTTTCTTTTCGTGTCGGCGCGCCAAAACTTGCTCCATTTTTTAAGGTATCAACGACCGACTGATAGATGTACGGGTGATTGTGTCCATTTATTAATGGACCCCAACTGCCACAAAAATCAACAAATTGATTTCCGTCTTCATCCCAAATTTCTGCACCATTTCCTTTTGCAATAAACAATGGAGTACCACCAACTGACTTAAACGCACGTACGGGAGAGTTTACACCTCCTGGAAAGTATGTTTGAGATTCTTGAAAAAGTTTTTCGGATGTGCTTCGGTTAATGGAATGATCGATCTTCATTTCTTGCGTATATTTGTCGTGCTACAAAGGTAACAATAAAGGATGGAAATGGTTTTTAACAACAGCTTGGAATTTGCGCGAAATTTGGATCAACAAGACCCGCTTCGATGTTTTCGTAATGAATTTTTATTTCCCACTTTTCACAGTGAGAATCCCATTTATTTCACAGGTAACTCTCTTGGATTACAACCAAAGAAAGCCGCGGTATATCTTCAAGAAGAATTAGCTGATTGGGCAAAATTTGGGGTGGAAGGCCACTTTTTATCGAGACGACCTTGGTTTTCGTACCATGAGCAGTTAACGGACATGGCGGCAAAAGTTGTTGGCGCCTTGCCTATCGAAGTGGTCGTTACCCATTCCTTAACAACGAATTTACATTTACTGATGGCGAGTTTTTATCGTCCTGAAGGAAAACGAACGAAAATACTGTGTGAAGGAAAAGCATTTCCAAGTGATCAATATGCGCTCGAATCACAACTAAAAATGCATGGATTAAGCATGGATCACCTCGTTGAAATTTTCCCAAGAGAAGGTGAACAATTAATCCATGAAGATGACATCTGTGCTAAAATTCTTGAGCTAGGGGAAGAGTTAGCCGTTGTAATGATTGGTGGGGTCAATTATTACACAGGACAATATTTTGATTTAGCACGAATTACAGATGCTGGACATCAAGTTGGTGCTTATGTTGGATTTGACCTTGCACATGCTGCTGGAAACATCAATCTTCACTTACATGATTGGAATGTTGACTTTGCCGCTTGGTGTGGATACAAATACTTAAACTCCTCTCCAGGTGGAGTGTCGGGAATGTTTGTACACGAAAAACATGCGTACAATAAAGACCTTCCTCGCTTTGCGGGATGGTGGGGACATAACAAAGAAGAACGTTTTTTAATGAAACCGGGATTTGATCCACTTCCCGGAGCAGAAGGCTGGCAGCTAAGCAATGCACCGGTGTTGGGAATGGCTGTCCATTTAGCGTCGTTAGAATTATTTGATCAAGCAGGAATGCATCAAATTGGTGCTAAAAGAGATCTAATGACCGGATTCTTGGAATTTGTGATAAAAGAAATATCTGAACGTAATTCTGAAAAATGCACCTTTGAAATCATCACGCCAAATGAAATTCACCGCAGAGGCGCTCAATTATCAATTATGGCCCTTGGACAAGGACGCAAACTGTTTGATGCATTGTCAGACTTAGGAGTGATTGCTGATTGGCGCGAACCGAATGTGATTCGAATTGCACCAGCACCATTATATAACTCTTTTGAGGATTGTTATTGGTTTGGTGTGCATTTAGAGAATGCTATCCAGTAGGACTGAATCAATTACGGATGGAAAGTGTGCGATTTCTAGGCTTCTAACTTGTCCTTCGATTTCTTGAGCCGATGATGGATTTGTCAGAAGAACGGCAAACTGTGCCAACATTTTTCCTTTGTCAAATTCTTCATTCACTAAGTGAATAGTAATTCCTGAAAAGCGAACAGAACTTTTCGCTACAGCCTCATGCACGTGTTTTCCATACATTCCTTTGCCACCAAAATTCGGAAGCAATGCAGGATGAATATTTATGATGCGATCTGGAAAAGCATTGATAAAGTCAATGGGAATCTTTTTTAAATAGCCAGCTAAAATCACCCAATCGATTTCCTCTTCTTGACAGAATTTTAAGTAGGTATCACCTTCGATTCCAGTTGGATGTGCAAACAAAATAGCTCTTTCCCTACAAAATCCATCCATTAGGCCGTTTTCCGCTGAAGAAAGGACAAGCGAGATGCTTATTTGCGCGTGATTTTCGAAATAGTTGATGATATTTCGAGCATTACTGCCATTTCCAGAAATAAATAGTGCGATTCGAATACGTTTCATTGTAAGCGCAAAGTTAAACATCTGTTGGGATTCACGTGTAATCAATACTTTTAAGTTGATAAATATTCTAGATTTAGTTTTGTTAATTGGATGTTTGTTTTTTTCTTTGCAAGCTGAAACCTTATAAATTAAGAAATATGTCTGAAATCAAAGCTAAAGTTATCGCGATCATCGTTGATAAACTGAATGTTGAAGAAAGTGAAGTAACTAACGAAGCGAGCTTCACAAATGACTTAGGTGCCGATTCATTGGATACCGTTGAGTTAATCATGGAATTCGAGAAGCAATTCAATATCTCTATTCCAGATGACAAAGCTGAGGGAATCCAAACTGTTGGAGACGCTGTTGCTTACATCGAAAGTAATGTGAATTAATTTTTACTGAACCCAATTTAAATAGGCATGCAATTAAAACGAGTTGTCGTAACTGGCCTTGGTGCATTAACACCAATCGGAAATAATTTGCAAGAATATTGGGAAGGATTACTTGCTGGTAAAAGCGGTGCTGCACCCATTCAGCAATTTGATGCTTCCTTATTCAAAACTCAGTTTGCCTGTGAGTTGAAGGGATTCAATGTAGAAGAC
>CANMFV010000113.1 GCA_947496835.1 Flavobacteriales bacterium
GATTACTACAACAATGGTCGACTCAAGGAAAAAGCACATTACAAAATTTTCACTGAAAAGAATCGAACAAATGACATGGCAATCATGGGATTAAAGGAAACCGTGAGTGATTACAATGGGAAATTTGAGGCTTACTCTCAAAGAGACTTCCAACTGAAATCACAAGGGAAATACTATAAAGGATTGAAACATGGTAAATGGATTGACTACTACCCAGGTGGAGTTGTTCCAACCATTATTTCCGAGTATCAACACGGGCAATTACATGGGGTTTTTCAACAACGTGATCCGCGCGGTAGATTGGTCTATGAGATTCACTACAAAAATGGATTAAAACATGGTCCCTTTCTTGTTTTCGGTGAAAACGGCAACATTGTTTCCGAAAAAGAATTTCGATATGGAAGACAAGTAAGTAAGAACGGTGGAGGTGACTTATTTACTCCCTAATGCCTCAATAAAAAGCGTCAATTCAATAAAGTCATCCACGCTAAGTCTTTCTGGTCTTTGTGTGACGAATTTCTCTGGTAACTGTGCGTCTTGTGTCAGTGACTTAATGGAATTTCTAAGTGTTTTTCTCCTTTGCTGAAATGCCGTTTTAACAACGCGCATAAATAATTTTTCATCACAAGGTAATGACTCGCGCTCATTTCTTATACAGCGAATAACGCCTGATTTTACTTTTGGTGGCGGGACAAATACATGTTCGTCCACAGTAAAACAATATTCGATGTCGTAAAAAGCTTGCATGAACACACTAAGTATTCCGTATTCCTTCGTTCCAGGTTTCTCTGCTATACGAACCGCTACTTCCCTTTGAAACATCCCCATGATTTCGGGGATTTGATTTCGGTGTTCTAAACACTTAAATAAAATTTGAGATGAGATATTATAAGGAAAATTACCGGCTACAATGAATGGCTCCTGCCCCATTATTTCCGTCAAATCTTGGCGTAAAAAATCAGCATAAATGATGCGATCGCCCATTAATGGGTATTTGCGGTGCAAATATTCAATGGATTCTGCATCGATATCAACGAGGAAAAGTTCGATTCCGTCGTGGGACTTCAAGAAATCCGTTAAGGCTCCCATTCCAGGTCCAACCTCAAGCACACGGCGACATCCGCGGTGAAATGTAACCTGATTCGCTATTTTCTCACACGTTTCAAGGTCCTTCAAGAAATGTTGTCCGAGGTGTTTTTTTGGTTTTACGTTCATAATGCTTTGAATTCTTCGATGACCGTTAAATTTGTTCTAAATGCAGCAAATTTACCGCCATATCGGAGGGCATGATCTTGTTGTAAAGCTGGGGAATACGTTGCGTGGTATTCTTCCAACACTTCTGAGGATGGCGCTAAATACAAACAAGAGTATGCTGATCCACCGTCCTCTTCCCCTTGGATTTTTGACATGCGACATTCCTGAAAACAGCCCGTTTCCATTACTTGAGGAATGTGAATTTTACGCATCCAATCCAACCATTCATGTTCGATTTCTCGATCAATGCTTATCGTAACATTATATAATACCATGCTGCAAATGTAAAAAACTTGCTTGGATACTTTCTTTTTAACACCACACAATAATTTGGAAATCTTGCGTTTTATACTTTTAAGAACAAAAAAAACTATATTTGAATTCCTTAATTAACAAAAAACTATGAAAAAATTATTGTTTTTCGCATTGTCAACAGTATTGTTACACAGTGCAACATGGGCACAAGCTTGTACGCCGGGTGCCAATTTCGTCGATTCAACGTATGGTGTTTGGCCAGATACCACACAGAACTTTCCGCCAGCAACAGTGAATGTTGTTTATTCTACAGATTTGAACTTCAAAGTACCAGCAACGGTTACAGCTGAATTAGATCCAACAGGTCAGTTAGTCGGTTCGCAAATTCAAGGATTCACTGTGGCAGGCGTAAATGGACTTCCAAACGGATTCAATTATGCTTGTAACATCAGTTCTTGTTCCTACGCAGGCGGTTCAAACGGATGTGCAAACATTTCCGGGACAACTACGACAACTGGAACGTTTCCAATTACGATAGATGTAAGTGCAACTGTTTTGGTGACAATTATACCAGGTCTTCCTCCAACACCCATAACGCAAACTGTTTCATTTCCTGGGTATAAAATCATTGTTGGAACAGCAGGAGTAATTGAAGCAATTATTTCGCCTATTTCTGTTAGTCCAAATCCCGCAAATGCGAGTATTACAGTAAACGGCATTACTTCAAGTATGAATGCTTCAGAAATTATTTTAACAAATATTGAAGGCAAAATGATTGAAAGAAGAAACATCGATGCTTCAAGTAGCTTAACATTCGATACATCCGGATTCAATTCAGGGATTTACTTTATACATGTAGCTCATGCAAACGGAGTAGAAATCGTGAAATTCATGAAAAACTAAGAGAAAATCATATCAAAAATCAAAGGGGGACTTCAATTGAAGTCCCCCTTTTTTTATTTATAAAAATGCATGTCTGTAATGTACTTGTAAACGGGTTCGGTTAGCAGGTAACGAACATCCTTTCCTTCTTTGATGGATTGACGAATAAAACTTGCAGACACCTTCATAATGGGTGCATCGTCACAAAAAACGACATTTGCCGCATTGCGATATGGGTGATCAATCGTTCCCTTTTGAGCAATTACTTCTGCCTCTTCTGAACTCGTTAACACACGTGGATAAACATAAATGGTATGCTTCGCAAGTATAACCTCATGATTGTACCATTTGTGAAAGGTTCTTAAATTATCCTCGCCCATTATTAATGAGAAATCATGTTCTGGGTATTTTTCCTTGAGATGTGTAAGCGTCGAAACGGTATAATTAGGCTTGGCTAAATGAAATTCAATGTCTGAAGCACGTAATTTTACATTATCCTCAATAGCTTCCCGAACGATATTTAAACGGTGTGAATCTTTCAACAAGGTAGATTTATCTTTCAATGGATTTTGTGGCGTTACAACCATCCATACTTGATCTACATCCGTATGTTCAACCATGTAATTCGCAATGATTAAGTGTCCAACGTGAATTGGATTAAAAGTCCCGAAGTAAAGTCCTATCTTCATGGTTCAATAAAGCTAGTAATTTCTGAATAGACTGATTGAATGGCCATGTCTAACTGATTGTTCACAACAATCACATCAAAATCCTTGGCTTGTTCTATTTCTTGTTCTGCTTTCGACAGACGCATGTTAATTTTATCAATCGTATCTGTATTACGGGAAGTAAGTCTTCGTTTTAATTCTTCCATAGAGGGTGGTTGGATAAAAATACTTAGGGCTTGTTCACCCATTATTTGCTTTAAGTGAATCCCTCCAACAACATCTACATCAAAAATGACCGTTTTTCCCTCGCCCCATATTCGTGTAAGCTCAGATTTTAAGGTTCCGTAAAACATTGCTTCGTATACTTCTTCCCACTCTAAAAAGGCATTTTCCTCGACGTATTTTTGGAAAACATCTTTTCCCAAGAAGTAATAATCAACACCATTTTGTTCTTGTCCCCTTGGTTCGCGAGAACACGCTGAAATCGAAAAAGCCAATTGCGGCAGTTTCTGCAATAAGGCTTGAACGATGGTTGTTTTTCCTGCGCCTGATGGAGCAGAAATGATGATGCACTTTCCTTCCATCAATCTAATATTAGAGTGTATTTAAGATTTGTTCCTTCATCTTTTCTAGGTTGTCTTTCATATCGACTACACGTTTTTGAATCTCAGCATGATTGCATTTACTACCAAGCGTATTTATCTCTCGTCCCATTTCTTGACAGATAAAACCTAATTTCTTGCCGTTCCTTGGAATAACCATTGTATTCAAGAAATAATCTAAGTGATTGGTTAAACGCATTTTTTCCTCAGAAACATCTAACTTTTCAAGGTAATAAATCATTTCTTGCTCCAAACGATTTTCGTCAATTCTGACATCCGATAAATCAGTTAGCGCTTTTGAAATACGTTCACGGATAACCTGAATTCTTTCCGGTTCAAATGCGATTATTTCTTGAATTCCATTGCGGATAGATTCAATTTTTTCAGTGAAATCAGCGTGCAAAGCCTCGCCCTCTTGAACGCGAAATTGTGTTAGTTTTTGACATGCATTCAACGCAAGATCCATGATAAATTTTTTCTCTTCATCACTAACTTCCGGTGCTTGTTGATTTAATACCTCTGGTAATCGCAATACCAGGGAAAGGTAATCAACTGGATCTTCTGACCATGATTCGTTGAGTTTTTTTAATTCTTGGTAATATTGTGTAGCAAGTTCTGAATTAATTAATCCATTTGACTGGTCAGATTGACTTTCAATGTAAATACCAAAATCTATTTTACCGCGGTCTAATTGTTCACCAAGAAGCTTGCGTAATTCGGACTCCAATTCTTTATACGAAGACGGTATTCTTACATTTAAATCCAATCCTTTACTGTTCAACGAACGGATTTCGATGGATACTTTTTTTGACTGGTATAGGCCGTTGCTTTTTCCAAAGCCTGTCATCGATTGCAACATAGGTGAGTTTTTTAAAAGTTAGGTTAGGAATTGAATTAGTCCTCGATTAATAAATCAGCATCAATTCCTTCGTTTTGCTCTTTAATAAACCAAGCGATTTCACTCATTATTTGTCGCTTTTGTTCATCCTCATTTTTAGATTCCTCCACATATTCTTTCAAAAGTAATTGTGATTCTAACAATTCATGCTCCGCAAATGGTCCCTGCATGTTCTCTATGATCGTTAGACATTCCAA
>CANMFV010000114.1 GCA_947496835.1 Flavobacteriales bacterium
ATAAAGGTAGATTCTGTTGAAATTTTTAAGAATTCACGGTCTTTCGCTGCTTTTTCTTTTAAAGAGGCATTTTTCGAAATAGCAATCTTTAACTGGGCAACAACTGCATCAACTCCCTCATTCGATCTAGCTGCTATAACTGCTTTCAAGTAAGCCGTTTCAGCAGTTTCTGTTAAACCAGACAATGTTTTCTTCGCATTATCCAATTTATTAGAAAGGACTTGAGCGAGTGCTTTGTTATAACTGTTATCAGTGAAATTTGCGTCAGCAGCTGAGTATTTCGCTTCCATGATGTTCAAGATGCCTTGGTTATAGCTCACTGCAGTTTTTTGGGTTGCATCACCTTTTGAGTCAAATGCTGTTTTTGCTTGAGCAATTAGTTTTTTAGCATTTGCTGTATTGCCATCTAAAATGGATGTTGCAGCTAAATTGTTTTTGGAAATTCCATTGTCTTTTAGAGATGCAGCTTTTTCAAACGAAGTTTTTGCATTAGCAGTTTTGTTCAATTGGAAAGATGCTGCACCCAGATTGGTATGAGTACGGTAGTCACTTCCGAAATTAGCTGCTGCTACACCATAAATTCTCGCTTTCTCGTTTAAGTCACTTGTCAATTTATTCGCTGTAAATAATAACTCTTCTACAGAAAGTGAATTTGGATTGTTTGTAGCAGATGCTTTTAATTCATCATCTGTCAAACCGAACTCTGTGTATTTCACAACAACCATCGCACGACGGATTTTAGGAAACACATCTTTATCTAATTCAGTATATGATTTACCTAAGTTGATCATTTCTTTTTCACGTTGCTCCAAATCTTTCGTCATTTCTAAAATACGAATGAATAGGTTTTTGTCCGCTTCAGTAATGGTTGTCGAGGCAGCCAATTGCGCTTTGAATCCTTCAAAATCCTCACCATATTTATTCAACTTATACATGTTTGTATCTGTAAAAGCGGTTAGATTTGCTTTCTTCATTAAAGCAATAATCGCAGTTCTTGTGGTAGCTGTACGGTCGAATGAAAGATTATCATTTTTCGAAACTTCTCCATCTGGTGAGGCATAACCGTTAATTTCAATCTTATTGATTTTAATTTTAGGGTTTGATTGAGCTGCTTGAATCCAAGAAACCAAAGCAGTGATGTCTGTATCTTTCAATTCTGTTGGACGAACATCAGCTTTTCCTTTTTCAAAATTGAAAGTAGCTTCTGAAGATTTTTCGAACTGACGCACTAATGCATCTTCTTCGTATAAAACTTTGAATGTTTTGTTAACCAAATATGGGGTAATAATCGTTGCATCAGCAATTTTTATTTCTGGTAACGCATCTTTCTCCTTTGTTTGCTTGTAGATCTTTCCTGTTATAACTAGGTCAGCAGCTTCCATTTCTGGCAAATAGGGAATCGTTTGCTCAAAAGTTGCGGTTCCACCATTTTTAAAATTAATCGACGTTCCGTTTTCAGTTACCTTTTCACCGTTCACATACCAAGTTCCAATTGCGTATGAACCTAACTTAGGAGTGATTTCGGCTTTAGCTTTTTTCTTAATTCCTTTTTCAGGAACGTTTACGGTAATTGCGATTTTAACGCTATCAGCATGCATTTCAAGTGGGTTAGGACTAACTGAGTAAGTTACATCTTTAACTAAGTCACATGATGCCAAAAACATCATCCCTGAACCTAAGAAGAACAAATTGCTCGAACGAAATAATTTCATATCTGGTTTTTTATTTTTTACAAATGTATAAAACATTTCACTACTGAGAAAATAAACACATTAGCTGTTAATGAAATGATAAAATGGATCGTCTTTTTCTACAATCTCTAGTAGAGGAATCATGACGAATTCTCTCTTTTTAAAATGTGGATGAGGAATCGTTAGTTGATCCGATTCAATTTCTTCATTGTTATAAAATATAATATCTATATCAATGCATCTATCTTCATAACCGGTTTGCGATTTGGTTCGACCTATTGTCGCTTCAATACCTTTGAGTATTTCAAGTAGTTCAAATGGTGAAAGGTTTGTAAAACACGTCAAACAAACATTTATAAACTGATTCTCCGATTGATAACCCCACGGTTCGGATTCGTAGTAAGAGGAAACAAATTCTACTTCTCCAACAGCAACTTTGATGGCTTCAATGGCATTTTCCAAATATTCAATTTTCTCTCCAAGATTTGAGCCCATGGAAAGCAACACGCGATTTAACCTTACTTTTTCCATTCAAAATGGCGAACTAGTTCCAATAAGTCCGTTTTTAAATAGTCTAATGTTGGTCGGAGAGAATCATAATTTGGTCGGCAATTAAGAAGAACTTCTCCGCGGACAAAATTTGTAGTGGAATCGGTTAAATAGAATTGAAAATTCGTTGCTACGTTTCCCTTTAATTCAAAAAACGTCCCGAAAACTCTTTTTTTTGCTTGAATAATCTGTTCAAAGTTGATTTTATCAGCTTTGATTTTATGCTCATCAACTTTATCATTAGCGAAATTAATGATCTCAGCCAACGAATCTTTACTTGGTAATTTAAGGTAGTACAAGAATAATTTGCCGTTCAATGGACCAAGGTCAATTTCTTGCACACAGTAATTAGATTGTGGTTGTTCAGTCGCTGAGGGGATATAAAGATTAGATAATTTCATCGAATAAGGACAATCGCTTTTAAATAAACGATAACTATGTTCGGGTAAGTTCATTCTTAAGTACGTCGATGGTTTTGGAACCGGATTCTCATCGGAACAGGCAGAGAAAATACCAATCATAAGAATAAACGGCGCTATTAATCGAAAAATCATGGCAATTTGATTTTAATGGTTTTCATGCGTTTTTTATCAGATGATTCCACGATGAATTTCACTTGGTCAATAAAGATAAATTCGTTATTTTTCAAAATCCTCCCGGCTTGTTCTAGAACGAGTCCACCAATGGTCTCGGCCTCACCTTTTACCTCTTCAAAAGAATCTTGATAGGATTCTCCAATAACTTTGTAGAAGTCATTAAGAGAGGTTCTTCCTTCGAAAATAAAGGTTTGATCATCAAGCTTTGTGTAAGTAATTTCGTGATCATCAAATTCATCAGTGATATCTCCAACGATTTCTTCCAAAATATCTTCCAACGTAACGATTCCGCTTGCACCACCATATTCGTCTACAACAATGGCCATGTGCATGCGCATACTTCTGAATTCCTGAAGTAAATCGTTGATTTTTTTATTCTCTGGTATGAAAAAGGGTTTACGAAGTACTGATTTCCAATTGAAATCTTTGCCAGCATTTAAATGTGGTAATAAGTCTTTAATGTAGAGTATACCAACAATGTTGTCTGGAGATTCTTTGAAAATAGGCATGCGCGAATATCCAGCTTCAAGAACGGTTTGCATCACTTCTTCAAAACTTGCGTCATCGTCAATGGCCTCAACTTCAATTCTTGGAGACATAATTTGACTCGCATCCGTCTTGCCAAATTTCACAATTCCTTCTAAAATTTTATGATCCTCCTCGGAACTAGAATCTTCCCGAGTCAATGCCAGTGCTTGTTCTAATTCATCTTGGTTCACCTTTACAGATGTTTTACTGCGTTTTTGAATAAAGCTCGTTCCGAAGACAAGTGCCGATTTCAACCAAGAAACAGGTGGGATGGACCCAAGGAAAAAAAGTGGGTAGGACATCCATCGAACAACGCTCATGGTGTTCCGAGCGGCAAAAATCTTTGGAACAACCTCTCCAAGTAATAAAATCAAAAAGGTGATTCCAACTACTTCCAATAAAAACCGTTTCAACTCTGTCCCAGGCATTGGAGGATATACATCGTTCAAAATAAAAGTGGAAAGAATCACAATTCCAACATTCACAAAGTTGTTGGTAATTAAGATTGTTGCGAGAAGTTCTTTTGGTTTACCAAGTAAGTTCAAAATGAGTTTCGAACGCGAACTATTTTCTTTTTTCAGGTCTTCATTATCAGATGGACGAAGCGAGAAAAAAGCACTTTCTGAACCGGACATTAGCGCGGAAACAAAGAGTAAAAATGCGATGCAAACGATGTAAATTACCGTAGTAGAATCAAAACCACTAGGCATGGATTTTACTAAACTGATAAAACTGGGAGGCTCAATTAGGCTCATGGTTAAAAAGGTAAAGAATCTTCAATATTGTTTTCTAAACCGCTTATTGGTGAAGGATTAGCGGGCTTTCCTTCTTGGGAATATGGGGCATTGTTACGTTCAGCTTGATCACTGCGCGTTAAAATGGTTAAATCATCTCCAACAACTTCTGTAGCGTATCGTGTATTCCCTTCTTTGTCTTGCCATGAACGTTTTTTTAACTTGCCTTCGATGTAAACTTTTGATCCTTTTCGAACATACTTTTCAGCAATTTCTGCCAGTCCACGCCACAATACAATGTCGTGCCAGTCTGTTATTTCTTTGCGGTCTCCAGTTTGTTTATCGTTGTAGATCTCTGATGTAGCAAGGGGAAATGTCGCAACAACTGATCCATTTTCAAGACGTCGAACCTCGGGGTCTTTCCCCAAGTTTCCAATTAAAATCACTTTATTGACACTTCCATTCATTTGGACAAAACTAAAGGTTTACGGTATCAATAATACTTATTTTTTTTTAAATGCACGTTTTTTTGCTGGTTTTGCTGCTTCGCTTTTAGAAATCTCGATGCATTCTTCCAAACTTAATTTTTCTGCTTCGGTTCCTTTAGGAAGTTTAAAATTGTCTTTTCCGATTTTCAG